>CAYWHF010000168.1:0-5870 GCA_964457695.1 uncultured Methylocapsa sp. | reverse complement strand
GCCGGGATTATCTGGCTCCTGCGCAGCCACATATTCCTTGGCAACCAAGTTCATTCCGTCGCGCAATGGCGTGACAAGGCCGACGCGGGACATGCGATAAAGGCCAGCAAGGGCGGCAGGTCTCATCGGCCTGTTAATATAACGCAGCGGAGTCCAATCGACATCGCCAAACTTGCCATTGATGCGGCCGACCTCTTCCGCCAGGTCGCGTTGCATGCGGACATATTCTGGAACCTCGGAGCGCGATTTTGGCGTGATCTGCAACATTGTCACACGCGCCCGAGTCGCCTCAGGCGACCGTTCGAGGAAGGCAGCGAACGCCGCGACTCGGTGTTTTAAGCCCTTTGAGTAGTCAAGCCGGTCGACTCCGATGATCAGGTCGCGGCCGCCGAGGCTCGCGAGCGTGCGTTTGACCGTCCTGTTATTTTCGGCGGCGCGGGCTTGTTGCGCAAACGCATCCGTGTCTATGCCGATAGGAAAAGCGCCCGCCTGGATCCAGCGGCCGTCCACCTCGCACAATTCGCCGCCAACTGTCAGCCCGGCATTGGCGCTAACGATGCAATCGCGAAAATTATCGACGTCAGCCTGGGTCTGAAAGCCGACGACATCATACGCTCCAAAGGAGCGAAGGAGCCTTTGGCAAAAAGGCAGGGCACTCGCCACCGCCGGCCCTGGCCATGGGATATGCAGGAAAAAACCAATCCGGTTGGAGCAGCCCAGTTGGCGCAGGAAATACGCAAGGGGAATCAGATGATAGTCATGCACCCAGATAATGTCATCGTGGCGCAGCATCTTGTGGAGCTGACGGGCAAATTGCTCGTTCACGCGGAAATAAGCGGCGGCGTTGCATTCCGACAAATCGGCGAGGTCGAGGCGGTAATGACAAATCGGCCAAAGCGTACGATTGGCGAAGCCGCAATAATATTGTTCGGCGTCGCGGCGCGAAAGATCACAAACCGCGTAGGTAAGCGATCCGAAAGTCCGGCATTGGGGTTCGGAGCTTCCCTCCTCGCTGGTTCTTCCTGACCAGCCGAACCAGAGGCCGCCGCATGCCTTAAGCACCGCTTCCATCGCGACCGCGAGCCCCCCCGCCGCGGGCTCTGCCGCGGAGGACGGTAACGGCACACGATTCGAGACGACAACCAGTCTACCATCCAGGTTTCTGAAAATGGTAGGGTCGGACTTGGCGCGATGGTCAAGATAAACCATGGGTATAACCACCTTGTGTCTGAACGATCCAAGGTCCTAAACGCACAAGCGCCAAATTGGTTCCAGATTGATTCTACGATGGCCAAAACCAGTTGTTCACGTTAGCCTGAGAAGATTTCCCTTTATTAACGACGACAATGGCAACGCTACCTCTCATGGCTAGAGCGTATCCCGAATGGGTCGACCGGGTTTTCGAGTCTGACAGGCCCCAACTCTATGAATTTGGGCTTCGCTATGCTTCCCTATCGTGTGATTCCACGTGGGCAGGAAGCGTGCTAGAAGTCCCTTCGAGCTGGCGCAGAAGCTCCAGAAAGCGGCCGGGCACCGGTTGCCTCAGAACGTCTTCATGAAGGCCGCGCAAATGCCGGCCGATTTGACCGGTTACAACCAATTCGGTCGATCTTCTCTTCGATTTCGATCTAGGCGGAATATTAGGTCTTACCCCGAAGTACCGATCATTTTCATTGCACTCCGTGTTGCCGCGTCGGAGCAGTAATGTGGTTGAGCACGGGGAGCTGCCCTGATGCACGGTGGCGGCGGATTGAGGACTTGCCGGCAAGCCAAGCGAGCAAGCCCGACCAAATCAGACATTGGCGCGTTTTCAACGGGTATTCATCCAGGGCCCAGCGACCACGTTAGACGACAGAGCACGATCCGCTTCGGATTCGCCTCTGCGGTGTGCCTTGCGATCAAAGAAAAGCGCCTGACTGACGATCGCCTTCACAGTGTCGGCTAAACGGTTTGGTAATCAGGAAAGCCGGCTCGGGCGGCGTGCCCGTCAGGAACCGTTCTGGGTAGTCGGTAACGACAACGACCGGAACTGGGAAACCACGGAGGATCTCATTTACGGCATCGAGACCCGAACTGCCGTCCGCGAGCTGTATATCGGAAAGAACAAGACCCGGGCGTGTTTGCCTGGCGGCTTTGACGGCTTCGCGACGGGTGCGCGCGACCTTGACGACTCGGTGTCCAAGCTCCTCTATCAAAGTCTTCAAGGCGACCGCAATCCATGGCTCATCCTCGATGATCAGGACATCGGTGCGAATCTGATCGGCGATTTCCTCGCCAGCGGCTTCGATTAATGCTTTAGCTTCTTCGACCGTGCATTCGAGCGTCGCGGCCACCTGCGTGATTTCGAACCCTTCGAGAGCGCTGAGAAGAAAAGCGATGCGAGGCCGCAATGTAATAGCTTCAATATCCCGGCGGGCGCATGCTTGTTCACGGTAAAATTCTGGCTGGTCGCTGTGCTCATTGACCGGCATCGGCCCCCCGATTTTTTGGAAAAAGCGATAGCGCCCCGTGCGTAAATCGCCTGCCGCTGCGCTTGCTGCAGCGAAACCGGCGGGGTCCGCAACAATCGCCTCGAGCGTGGCGACGGCGTAGGCGTCACCGCCAGGTTGATCCCCTGTCAAGACCCGGGAAAACCGGCGGAGATACGGAATATGCGAACCGATCGTTTGAGACGAGATGGGCTGAGGGGAGGACGGACTCTGAGATGGGGAGATAGCCTGAGATATTGACATCAAAAGACACTCCAAAGAACAATCCGATTGTTTGCTGCAAAAGCACCGTCACCGATTAACTCCACCGCGTCAGAAAAGTTCCGTCTAGCGGAACTTGAACCGTGCCAAGCGCGCGATGGCGCTTGTTGCTTTAGAGTCGGTGTGGGAAACCAATCCTCTCGGGGTTCGAGAAAAGCGATTATGGGCGTGTGTGCAAATTACGCCCCAGGATAAAGCCAGTGACGATTGCTCTGCTAAGGCGACGCCGCGTGTGTCTCGCGCGGCTGCCTCTTTGTTGATTTAGTCAGCCGGAAACTATCGGTTCCATTTGCGCCGAGACAACATCGGGGAGCTTATTGGATTCTTGTCGCGCTTTACGCTCGTGGCGACGCTTATTTCCTTGTCTGGATCCTCGGCGGCGTTGGTGCTGAGCGCGTCACGCATGGGACGCAGCGAGAATTGTGACTGCCGCGTTGGTGGCTTCTGATCGAATCGCCGCCTTGTGGACGGAAGCTAACGCCTCGGCTGCTGGCGGGTTGACGGCAAATCTGTTCGTTGGCGAAAATTCTGCGTCCCCGCTCCTGGCGCCGAGGCGTCACCGAACCGCTGGGTGACGCCGCTTCAGCTTTCAGGATGAATTCGCCGATGCGGGGTACGATTTCTCTACGAAAGCGCGAACCGCCGAAAATTCCATAATGGCCAGCCTCCGGCTGCACATAATGGTCACGCATCGAGCGAGGGAGATTGCCGCAAAGGCCGTGTGCCGCTTCGGTCTGCCCGGCGCCGCAAATTTCATCCTTCCCTCCCTCAATTGTCATCAACGCCACGCGCCGAATTGCCGAAGGACTCACCAGCCTGCCACGATGTCTCATCTCACCCTTGGCCAAAAGATGGCGCACGAACACTGTATCGACTGTCTGCAAAAAGAATTCCGCAGTTAAGTCCATGACGGCGCGATATTCGTCATAGAACCCGCGATGCTTCTTGGCAGAGTCATTGTCGCCGAGCACGAGGTGGGAAAAGTAGTTTCGCTGCCGAGTGATGTGGCGATCAAGGTTCAAACCCATGAATCCCGAAAGCTGGATGAATCCCGGATAGACTTCGCGAAGGAAGCCGCGATAATTAAGCGGCACCGTCGTGATCACATTTCGCCGGAACCAATTGGTGCCGCGCTTCTCGGCAAAATGATTTATGACGGTTGGGTTGAGACGTGTATCGATCGGTCCGCCCATAAGAACCATGGACGTTGGCACGTGCGGATCATTGGTCTCCTCCATGAGAGAGACCGCGGCAAGTACAGGTACCGACGGCTGGCACACCGCCACGACATGGCAGTGGGGACCGATCATACGGAGCATGCTCATGATGTAATCGATATAATCATCGAGGCCGAACTGACCATATGCCAATGGCACGTCGCGAGCATTCGACCAATCAGTGATATAAACGTTAAACTTCGGCAGCATTCCCTCGACTGTATCGCGCAGCAGAGTCGCGTAATGGCCAGCTAGAGGTGCAACGATGATAACTTTCGGATCTCGATTCAAATTTTGATGCCGCCGTTCGAAATGCAGCAGCCTGCAAAAAGGCCTCTTCCAAATGATTGTCTCGCGGACCGGCACCGGTTCGCCATTACTTATTGTCGACTCAATGTCGAATGCCGGTTTTTCATATCGGCGCGTACCAGCTTCGAATACTTCGCACGCGGCCGCAAAAGCACGACCGTGGAACGTGTTCGAAAGAGGATTTAGCGGATTCGTGAGAAGGAGCCGCATGGCCTCCGACGCCGCACGAGCGGGCGCGACGGCGGCATGGCTCTGCTCATATAAGAGATATTGGAACACCGTTTGCTCCCGTATCCGTTGACAATCAACTCAGGTGATGGATCTGCTACTACTGTCTGCATGACGATACGGCGAATTGCAGAATCAACCCACAAATTTGACGCGATCGAATCCGAAAACGTGAAACCCCAGGTAATGTTCCCTTACGGCGTACGTCACAATGGCGCGGTGATCGGCGCGGCGCCGAACGTGCAAGTATTTGGCATTGAGTGTGATCGCGTGTAACGGCAAGATCAATGTTGTGTGATCGACCAACGTGCCGGGAGTTGGTTCTAGTCTCTCGAGATATTAGGAGGATAGCTCCCGCCTTAGCGTGAAGTTGGCGTGACACCTGCTTCCTGAGCAGAAGTGGAGGCAACAACGCGTGTGCGGCTATCGCCAACGCGTGTGCGGCTATCGCCCTGGGACGCGATGCTGACAAAAGGCGAGTCTGGGCGGGACCAGATGTAGACCAAAAGCGTGGCCTTTAGAACACCAACTAAGGCGAACCTAACCGAAGCGAGAAGCACGAGCTTGAAGCCGTTCATTACCAGGTCCCTTTTTGCCCTCCCAAAACTAACGAAAGTTACGCTGCCTAACGCTGTGCCGAATTGTAAAGTTCCTGGGGTTTCACCCTTTTGTGATTCAATCCAAGCTCTGTACAGGTCCTTTCCCCCGTTTGACGAGGCGGGTGCTGAGGGTGTTGCTATAGAATTCCCAAACACGGTGCCGTTCCGCCTCCCACAAGGCATCGAGGGCCTTGATCGGATCGTCGATCGCAATAATAATAATAAGGTCGGCGCTGCGGCCTTGGATCGCCCCACCAATGCCCGACGCAAAGCGGTATCGGTGCTGACTTGTCACAAATTCATGCCGCGCTGAATTGTCTATATTTTTGTATAATTTGTTTTATTTGAGCATCGCTATCATTGTAGATAGGGGGAGCTTGCCATGATTGCAGACCGCAGTGAAGTGACCAGCATCATCCGCGCCGCTAAGGTCGCGAAAAATATTAAATGGGCGGACGTTGCTGCGGCGATCGGGAAGAGCAAGGAATGGACTACGGCCGCTTGTCTTGGCCAGATGGCTTTCACCAAAGAGCAAGCAAAAAAAATCGGCACCATCTTCGAACTAAACGACGAGGCCATCGCCTGGCTGCAAATCGCCCCCTACAAAGGGTCCCTTCCGACCGCGGTGCCAACCGACCCTATGATTTACCGCTGGTATGAGATCGTCGCCGTCTACGGGACAACGATCAAGGAATTGATCCATGAGGAATTCGGTGACGGCATCATGAGTGCGATTGATTTCTCGCTCGACATCAGCCGCGAGGCGG
>CAYWHF010000167.1:0-5902 GCA_964457695.1 uncultured Methylocapsa sp. | reverse complement strand
CAGGCCGGATTTGCAGCGCCTCGTTGCAGTCTTTCAGCGCCGTGCGGGAATCGCCGATCATTGCGCGCGACCAGCAGAGGTTGTTCAGCGCCTCGGCATTCCCCGGGCGGAGCCGCAGCGACTTGTTGAAATCCTTGATTGCAAGGGGGAAATTGCGCAACTTGGCGTAAAGGTGACCACGCCGGAAGAAAGAGTCGGCGTCATCTGGATGAGTTTTAAGATACTCGTCGAGATCCTTGATCGCTTCGGCTTCGGCGACACGTGGGGGAGGCGGAACGACTGGCGGCTTTTTCACTTCTGGGGCTGTCTCGCTGGCGTCCGAGGGAGGAACAGGCTTTGAGGCCGTTGCTTTGCCCCCAGAATGATCCGTTGAATGTCTATCAACGGACTCCTCCCCGCCATTCTTCTTTCCGTCTGGCGGAGGAAGCTTATAATCATGGATTTCGTCGTCTGGCAGATTGTTTGCGGCCCCCTGCGATTCCCCCTTTGCGAATGCCGGTTTGGCCGGGCCGAAGCTGAAATCCCCGTTCAGCGAGGAAAAATACGTGGGATTTTGCTTCCTTTCGCTGGCTTGCAAAACACCCGCGCGCGTGCGGTTGAAGACCTCCTCGGCAGACACACCTGGCGCCCGCATTTCATTAAGTAATTCGCTGACAAACAGGCTCCGCTCGCCAGGTGGTTCGCGCACCACGCCGCGCGACCCAGCGGAATACATGACCAGCGTTCCACCCGGAGGATTGGCCGGCAGGGCGAGCCCGAAGGGAGCAGCGCGGAAATTGTCCTCGAATCGATTGCGCCGCGAGGCATCGAGAATGACGATTTTGACGCCGGCACCTCTCTTGTCCATGTCGGACAAAACGGTGTCTACACTAATTCCATCATGGTGCACGTCGTCTTCTTTGTAGATCTGCGCGTCGACGGGGATCATATAGCTTTTGCTGTTCGATTGAATTCCGAAGCCGCTGAAAAAAATGAGGGCAACCGTGCCCGGTTTGATCTTGTCGTAAAAACGGCCGAAGGCGCGTTGCATTTCCTCTTTGGTAAGGTTTTCGCGTGCTTCGACCTGGAATCCGTCGCGCGTCAGTTCTTCACCCAACGCATGGGCATTACCGATGGGTTGCGTTAAATTGGGATCGGCGGAAGGATAGTTGCCGTTGCCGATAACCAAAGCCACCCGCGAAGCCTCATTCCTTATATCGGCCTGCTGCGCGCAAGCATCGCGAGAGAGGGCTCCGATAACAAAGCTCAATACAATAAGAGCAAAGGTTACGCGCATTTTCGCATCATGATTCTATTACGAATATCATAAGATCACATGTATCACACGCAAAATTTTGCCGCTTTTTCGACCGGATATTTGCGAAATAGCACAATTTGGGATATCTCACCAGCTTAGTCAAGACCGGGGTGGGCCTGGTAAAATCTCCACCCCGCAACCGCTGCCGGCCAGCGGGGGAGCCGCCGCGGGCCAACGCCGCTACCAAAGAACGGTTGCGGATGGCGGATCATTTCCCTCCAACTCGCGCAGCGTTCCGCGATCACCGCAAGTCCTGAACTGCCTCCCTCGATTGATTGCGCTTGCAGAAGGTGACCTATTTATTTAGTTCGTGAATAAAGGCACGTGAAGCTGTCCCATAATCGCCACGTCCGGTTCTTACCGAAATACCCAGGCGGAGTCAGGAAAGAATTGACCTGAATGGCAAAGACCAGCATTTCACGCTTGTGGAATCGCCTTCAGCATCGCAGCTCTAGATCGTTTCAGTCCTTGCCGGGGTACGGCAATCCAGTACAAGTTAGCGCCTCTGATTTCGCGGAGCGGTCCCTTCTCTTGCAGGGCCGGCTCGCTGCCAACAAAATTGCGCAAATGCGTCCCCTGCGCACTCTTGCCGATGCGGAATTCCGGGTCTTCTCGCAATGGGGCGAGGACGGGATCATCGAATGGCTGGTGTCGCAGGTTGCCTTGCCAAATCGCCATTTTATTGAATTCGGCGTCGAGAATTTTGCCGAGGCAAACTGCCAGTTTCTCATGCAAAACCGCAATTGGAAAGGCCTCATTTTCGATTCCAACGAAGACTATATGGCTGGGTTGCGCAATGACCGCATATTCTGGATGTATGATCTGACCGCGAAAGCGGCTTTCATCACGGCTGAGAACATTAATGATCTGATCTCGAAGGCAGGCTTTGGCGGACCGGCCGGACTCTTATCGATCGACATAGATGGCAATGATTATTGGGTCTGGAAAGCAATCAATGTGGTCGAGCCAGCCATCGTCATCTGCGAATTCAATGCGATTCTAGGCGACCAGCATGCCGTGGCCGTGCCTTACGATCCGCAATTTAGCAGGTTTAAGGGTCATCACAGCGGGCTTTATTTTGGTGCGTCCATTGCAGCGCTGAAACATCTGGGCGAGGAGAAAGGTTATACGTTTGTCGGAACAAACTCCAACGGCATCAACGCCTTCTTCGTCAGGCGAGACCTTGCTGGCCCGGTCCTCACTCAACTCCAGGAGGTGCGCGCATTTTGTTCGCGACATCGCGGTAGTCGTGATGAAAACGGCGTGTTTTCCTTCGTGGGGGGCCAAGCGCGATTCGACCTAATTCGGAACTGCCCGGTCGTTGACGTTTATACCGGCGCGACATGCCCGCTTGGCGAATTAGGCGAACCTTACTCATCCGAGTGGAAGCATCAAATAGATTAGGTTACAGTTCACCTTTTTCGCTTATGCGGTAACGTCGGGAGAGTTGACGCTGGACGGGCCGGCACGCGGCGTTCCCCGCGCGGATGACCGCAAAGTTCTGAACTGCCGCCCCTCGAATGATTGCCCTTGCTTCGAAAAATGGAGGGTTAATGCGCCTTGCCCCGCCAAACGTCAACGGCTTCAAAATCCCGCAGGGAAATGCGCGGCTCTTGATGCACGAAAACTCGGCGACGTTGGGGGCAGACTGCGGCGAGGGCTCGAATCCAATGGATTTCCGTGTTACGCGCAACGGCTCAGGCTCGCAGGCGAAGCCATAGCGGAACGTGATAATGCCGAAATCCGTGCCCATCTGGAGAATGGCCAATTAGGTCACGAAGGAAGCAATCAGTCCCATGCAAACGTTGATGAACAAACTGGTTTCCTTGAGGGGCCGTCACCGGCGGACCGAACTATTCAAGCCCGACGCCGCGCGGGATATTTTTCTCGTCACCTACCCCCGATCGGGGACGACCTGGATCAGCTGCGTGGCGGCTGAGTTGATGTTCGAAACATCGCCACAAAGCTTTACGGACCTCAGTTCGATCGTGCCTGATGTGCACGCCCTGCCTGAAAAATCGGTGGTGCCCGCAGCAAAGCAGTATCTTGTCAAATCGCATTTTCCGCTCAGTGGGGCCGCACCGTTTGGTGAATACCACAGGGTCATCTACCTGGTTCGCGACCCGAGAGACGTAATGCTGTCCTATCATCGCTACGTCCAGTTCTTATCGAAATACCCAGGCAATTTGAAGGAATTTGCCTTAGACTGGGTTGCAGGACGAATGTGGCCCTGCTCTTGGCAAGAACACGTCAATTCCT
Source organism: uncultured Methylocapsa sp. (assembly GCA_964457695.1). Lineage (GTDB taxonomy): Bacteria > Pseudomonadota > Alphaproteobacteria > Rhizobiales > Beijerinckiaceae > Methylocapsa. The sequence continues at coordinate 2,346 of CAYWHF010000167.1, read as the reverse complement.
GGCTTGCGCCACGACTAGGGAAGGCACCGTTCGAACTGACGGTGCTGCGCTATGAAGATTTCATCGCTGATCCCATAGGTCAAACCGGGGTCCTGGCAACAGTCTTGGGGGCCTATCCGGGGGGCGCGCGGATCGAAGAAATTGTGGCAGACACAAATCCGGAGTCGATGCGTGAGCGGGAACGCAAGGGAAACAGTGGAATTAGTCCCGAATTCAAGGATGTAGGACCCGCTAAGGCGGGGAACTGGAAGCAGCTTCAATCCGCGGATGAACGCTATGCCATATTCACTGTTGAAGAATTCGCGCACGACGCAATGCAGCGAGCGGGTTATGCGTGTTCGTCCGGAGCGGTGGATCATGCACCGAGTCCCAAGGCCTAGAGTCGGTCAACCCGTGGGTGAGGGCTGCGATGAGGCAAAGATCCGTCGAGAAATTGCGGGCGGTTCCGTTGAAGCAGGGGACGACGGCGCAAACGTCCTTTCGCTGCTCGCAAAGCGGCGCTCCTCCACGATAGACCAACGAAGGCCGAACATTGCACATCCGCGAGCCAAAGATTGGCGATCCCCAAATCAAGCCCCTCGGAAAGCGTTCGAATCCTTCCGTGGCGCTCAACTCGATTGGACACAGATTCCCGAAAATGACCAAGATCAATATCCCTATATCGGCACCGGATCTGTCTGGAAACGAAGAAGCGTATCTTATCGATGCGTTGCGCAGCACGTGGATATCATCTTCGGGGAAATATGTAGATCGATTTGAATCGCAGTTTGCCACTCTAGCGGGGACGCGATACGCATCATCCGCGGCAAACGGCACAGTGGCGCTCCATCTGGCCCTGGCCGCCTTGGGCGTTGGTCCAGGGGACGAAGTCATCATTCCAGCCTTTGCATATGTGGCAGTCGCAAATGCGGCAAAATACACTGGAGCACGCCTCGCTCTCGTCGATGTGGCGCCGCAAACCTGGTGCTTGGACCCATCAAAAATCGAAGCTTCCATCACCTCGCAGACCCGGGGTATCATTGCCGTGCACTCTTACGGGCATCCATGCGACATGGACGCCATCAACAATGTTGCGAAAGCATACAAGCTTTGGGTGGTAGAGGACGCTGCGGAAGCGCACTTCGCGCTCTATAAGGGGCGAACCGCAGGAAGCCTTGCGGATATCGCAACATTCTCATTCTACGGAAATAAAATCATTACTTCGGGTGAAGGGGGCGCGCTGACCTATAATGATAAGAGTCTCCACCATCGGATTCGAATGCTTCGCTCACAAGGTATGGACCGGACACGGCGATACTATCATCCGATAATCGGGTATAATTATCGCTTGACCAATATCGCATGTGCACTCTTGTGCGCCCAGATCGAGCGTTGGAAGGCGATGGTTGCGCGCCGGAACGCGATATTTAGCTGCTATTCGAGCCGCTTGTCGCAAATTCAAGGAATTGGACTTCAGCCTGTCGCCACTTGGGCAACTCCGGCCCCATGGCTCTTTTGTATTACAGTCGATAAATCATTATTTGGCGCTGACCGCGATACGCTGGCGGTGGGTTTGCAGGAGCGCGGCATTGAGACGCGCCCATTCTTTGTGTGCATTCACCATATGCCGCCTTATCAGCAACATGGCGGCGCCGAGAGCTTCCCCGTTTCCGAGCAGCTGAGCCGGGTTGGCATGAACCTTCCGACTTTTCATGGTATGACCGACGACGCGGTCCGTCAGGTCTGCGCTTTCATTGAAGAAATTCATCTCCGAGGGGCATAAGTCTCGAACGGGAGCGCCGGTGCACCTGCTATTAGGTCTACTGATGAAAAAAACTGTCATCGCGGTCGAAGCCCGAATTCCCAATCCCGGGCTCGCCGGGGGCATTGGCCAGGTCATAGTGAGTTTGGCCCAGAATCTCTCGCAGCTCGACAAGGGCCCCGAGGAATATGTTTTCATCGGCTGGGAAAACGCTGAAGCTTGGTTTGGACGGTATATTGGCGGCCCCTGCCGGCTTCACATCGTTGCCTATCCAAACTCCCAGCCAAGAATAGCTCGTTCTCCGGTCCGGAGAGCAATTGAGAAAATCAGGGCCAAGCGAAATTCCCAGCCGGCGTCCCCGAGTTCCAGCAACGTGGTTCCTGTCGACCAGCTTCTCTTTAAATCTGACGGGACTGCCGAATCACTCGGCGCAGATCTCGTGCACTTTGTGTCGCAGGGCGCCTACTTGACAGATCGTCCCAGCATCTATCATCCGCACGACCTTCAGCATTTTCATATGCCGGAGTATTTTGATGCCAACACACTGCGCTCGCGGCTCGTCGCTTACCGTGCTTATTGCCACCGCGCTAGATTTGTCTGCGTCG
>CAYWHF010000166.1:4310-5905 GCA_964457695.1 uncultured Methylocapsa sp. | reverse complement strand
GGCGGTTGGATCCTCCGACAAGAACGATGTCATTTCCTCTTTCACCAATATGTCCTCACAGGTCGCACTCATGGGCCCGGGCGGATTGGGAAACCCGGCGGATACCTGCGCATTCGGAGCGAACAATCCAGATATCCTGTCGTCCTTTGCGGGATTTTTCCCTGCAGATACCGGTGAGTATGCCTGCTTGGCTGGAACCTCTCAGGCAACGCCGCATGTGGCCGGCGCGATTGCCGCGATTTGTTCGGCCTGTCCCACCGCAACGCTCGACCAAATTCTGACTGCGCTGGAAAATACCGGCAAACCGATTACAGACACGCGTCCTGGCGGCACGCAAACAAAGCCTCGCATCCAGGTCGATGCCGCCTTGCAACAGCTTTGCGTCAAAGCATGCAAGTCAACTGACGTGACCCTGATCAACGTAAAATTCCCCACTCCCTCGGAAGTGACTCTTGATCTTTCATCGCCGACGAGGGTTATGAGTTCGATAGGGCTCTTCAGCTCGACGAATATCGGTGCCTTTACTTTGCCGACCATTGTTGCCGGCGGGCATAGCGCGACCGGCGGCGATTTCAAGAAGGCCGATCCGACGAAAAAGGCGACGTTTGAACTGGCAATTGGCTTCGCCAGAGGTACCCCATCCGTTTGCCTCATCGATCCGAAGCTAAAGGGGCATCATCGTCGTCATCATCGGCCCGAAGTTAGGGAAGCTGAAGAGGCATTCGAGTTCTAGATTCCGGGCGGGCCGTGATCGGGGGTGACAGAATTTAGCCCGGGCGGGGCGACAAGGAATAGACATGCTGAGCCTAACTTAAGTACAGTCGTTAGTGCCTCTCGTCTTCTTATTAGACGGCGTGCAGCAACTCAGAAAGGCGTTATGTTATGACTGACAATACGCTTCGGAACACAACCGATACTGACAAAAGCCCCACGGAGAACTCTGATTCACCAATCCTGCCGGTCGACGGCGAGAGAAGCGATTTGAGCAGAAAATCCCGCCGCGACGCGATGGCGGTCTTGGCGAAGCATGTCGCTTATACGACCCTGGCCGTGCTGGCGATTTTGTCGCTCACCGCGAGACGGGCTAGGGCCTTCTCCTTCTAATGAGACGCATTCCTCACGCTGCCTTTTTTGCCGCAATGGCCGCAAGCGTGCGCAGGATGTCGCGGGTTTCGCCGAGCCGCGCGGATTTCTTCTCGAAATCGCGCATGAGCACGATTTTCATGTCCGGACGCACTTTGGCGAACGGCCCCTGCTCGGCGATATAGCGCACCAAGCCCTGAGGATTCGCGAAACAATTGCCGCGAAATGCAATCATGATGCCTTTCGGACCTGCCTCGATCTTTTCGACATTTGCCGCGCGGCACAAGTTTTTGATCGCAACGAGCTTCATCAGCTCCTCGACTTCACCAGGCAGTGCCCCAAAGCGGTCGATCATTTCGGCCGCAAAACTCCCGATTTCGGCATCGGACTGAAGCGCCGCGAGCCGGCGGTACAGGCTCAGGCCCAAATTCCCCTCCAGCCCCAAAACTTCCGGGATCTGTAGCCGGCTTCCAAGACGTGCTCAAAGCGACCCCGCCTTCTCCGACCGGCCC
>CAYWHF010000166.1:0-4300 GCA_964457695.1 uncultured Methylocapsa sp. | reverse complement strand
AAAGTTTAATCAATTCTTTGACTTCAGCGGGAAGCGGCCCAAAGCGGTCGATCATTTCCACCGCAAAGCTTTCGATTTCGGCGTCGGACTGAAGCGCGGCAAGCCGCCGGTAGAGGCTTAAGCGTAAGTGGACGTCGGGCACATAATCTTCGGGGATCGTGACCGGCGTGCCAAGCGTGATCGAAGGCGACCACGCTTCTTCGGCTGGCTCCTCGATGCCCGCCTGCAAGGCTTCGACCGCCTCACGCAGCATTTCCTGATAAAGTTCGTAACCAACTTCCTTGATATGACCGGATTGTTCGTCGCCGAGCAAATTTCCGGCCCCGCGGATATCAAGATCGTGACTGGCCAATTCAAATCCGGCGCCAAGCGTATCGAGCGATTGCAAGACCTTAAGCCGCCGTTCGGCTTGCGGGGTCAGGCGCCGGTTGGGGGGTACGGTAAGGAGCGCATAGGCGCGAATCTTCGAGCGCCCGACACGGCCGCGCAGCTGATAAAGCTGGGCGAGACCGAACTTATCCGCGCGTTGCACAATCAGCGTGTTGGCTGCGGGAATATCGAGGCCGGATTCGACGATCGCGGTCGAAAGCAGGACATCATATTGCCCGTCGTAGAAGGCCGCCATCCGGGCTTCGAGTTCATTGGCCGGAAGCTGGCCATGCGCGACGATGAACTTTACCTCGGGGACATTTGTGCGCAAGAAAGCTCCGGCCTCGTCCAAATCTTCGATTCGCGGACAGACATAAAAACTCTGGCCGCCCCGGTAACGCTCGCGCAGCAGCGCCTCGCGAACGAAGAGATCGTCGAATGGCGCAATGGTTGTCCGGACTGCTAGCCGGTCGACGGGCGGCGTCGCGATGAGGGAAAGCTCGCGCACGCCGGTGAGAGCAAGCTGAAGGGTGCGCGGAATGGGCGTCGCGGAAAGGGTGAGCACGTGAACTTCGGTGCGCAGCTCCTTAAGCCGCTCTTTGTGTTTGACGCCAAAATGCTGCTCCTCATCGATAATAACGAGCCCGAGATCCTTTAAGCTCACCCCCTTGCCGAGGATCGCATGGGTGCCGACGAGGATATCGATTTCACCCGAGGCCGCGCCGAGTCTCGCTGATTTCAGGCAAGCTGCACCGACCATGCGCGACATTTGCGCAATCTTGACCGGCAAATGCGCAAAGCGCGCCGCGAAATTATTATAGTGCTGGCGGGCAAGCAATGTCGTTGGCACGATGACGGCTACCTGCTTGCCTTCGATTGCCGCAGCAAAAGCGGCGCGAAGGGCAACTTCCGTCTTGCCGAATCCGACATCTCCGCAGACAAGCCGGTCCATTGGCCTGCCCGATGCCATGTCTTCTAGCACCGTGTCGATCGCAGCCTGCTGATCGGCCGTTTCTTCATAGGGAAAGCCCGCGCAAAATTCGGCATAGAGGCCTTCCGGCGGAATAAGTTTCGGCGCCGCCTTGGTCTGCCGCGCCGCGGCGATCCTGATGAGGTCCGCCGCCATTTCGAGAATGCGCTTGCGCATCCGTGCCTTGCGCTTTTGCCATGCGACCCCCCCAAGCCTATCGAGCTCAACCTCGGTCTCCTCGGATCCATAGCGGGACAAGAGTTCGAGATTCTCAACCGGCAGAAACAGCTTTGCGCCTTCGGCGTAATGCAGTTCGAGGCAGTCATGCGGCGCGCCCGCCGCTTCGATCGTCTTAAGACCGGCAAACCGCCCGACCCCATGATCGACATGGACGACGAGATCGCCGGCATTGAGCGCGTTTGTTTCGGTCAAAAAATGCTCGGCGCGGCGCGACTTTCGGCGTGGCCCAAGCAACCTGTCGCCAAGGATGTCCTGTTCGCCGATGACCGCGAGCGAAGGCGCCTCAAAACCCTGTTCGAGCCCGATGACGGCAAGCGCCAGAGTGCCAGGCGTCAATGCAAGGGCTTGCGCTAGGGACGACACGGGCGCCGTGGCGGGAAAACCGTGGTCCGCAAAAATGTGGGCAAGGCGCTCGCGCGAGCCATCCGACCAGGCAGCAAGAATTACGCGTTTACCGCTTGCTTGCAGGGACGTCACATGATCGACCGCAGCACTGAACACATTGGCATTTGGGTCGGCGCGCTCAGCGGCGAAGATGCGGCCCGGCCTTGAACCGCAGTCAACCGAGGGCCTTTTGCCGGCTTCGGTCCGTGCGAAGGGCGCCAAAGAAACAACGGACGCAGCACCGATGCGCGCGTTCCACTCGGGTGGCGTGAGATAGAGAGAGCCTGGCGGCAGCGGTTTTATCGGGCAGTTTGCGGGGCCGGCGTCAAGCGTGCTCTTGCGGGCGCCATAATAATCCTCGATTTGCGCAAATCGCTCGTTTGCCGCTGACTCCGCAAGGTGATCGAAAACCAATGGCACGCCTTTGCAATAGTCGAACAGACTGTCGAGCTTCTCGTAAAAGAGCGGCAGCCAATGTTCAAAACCTTGGTGGCGGCGGCCCTCGCTCACGGCTTCGTAGAGGGCATCGCCGCGCGTCTGGGCGCCAAATTGGGCGACATACCCTAATCGAAAGCGCCGTATCGTTTCGCTCGTCAGCTGAACTTCGCTCATCGGCACGAGATCGAGCGCGCGCAACTGGCCGGTCGTGCGTTGCGACTCGGGATCAAAGGCGCGGATCGATTCCAGCGCGTCGCCGAAAAAATCGAGCCGGAGGGGCTGCGGCATGCCCGGCGGAAAGAGATCGAGGATGCCGCCGCGCACCGCAAATTCGCCGGTGTCGCGTACGCTCGAGGCTCTTGCAAAGCCGTTGACCTCGAGCCAGTTCACGAGCGCATCGCGATCCACCACATTGTCGGGCGCAGCCGAAAAACAGTCTTTGGCGATCTTGTCTTTGGGCGCTACCCTCTGGACCAAGGCATTAACTGTCGTTGCGACGATGCGGGGGCGCTCGACTGTGGAGCGCGAGCGGGCGAGGCGCGAGAGAACCACGATGCGCCGCGCCGAAATCGCGGAATCGGGCGACACCCGGTCGTAGGGCCGGCAATCCCAGGCCGGAAAATCGAGAATTTCGATGTCCGGCGCGGCAAAAGAGAGATCCTCGCGGAAGGCGCGCGCACGCTGCCCATCGCGTGCGACATGGATCAGCGCGGCCGGCCGGCTTTCGGCTTGCTTTGCAAGGGCGCGGGCGAGATCGGCCACGCAAAAGGCGTCAAAGCCGTCGGCGACAGAGGCGAGCGTGAGCGAATTGCCCTTGGCAAGCTCGCCCGCAACGCGGTTGAGATCAATCACGATGCACGTTCAATTTGACGTATTTTTAAGTGTGGATCGGAACGGGATGGTTATGGAAACTACGGATTTTTCGCAAGACCGGCGTATCATAAGTGACCGGAGGCATTGCCTCGCCGGTAATCCAGCTGAAAATGTCGCGGTCCGGAACTTCCAGCAAGCGTTCGTAATCGTCAAGTTCGCTCTCGCATAAATTTGCGATCTCGGCGCCGGCAAACCGGCCAAGAATGAGATCCACCTCTCGCATGCCGCGATGCCAAGAGCGGAATACAATGCGGCGGTGGCGGGTAGCGAGTGCCACGGCTTTCGTTTGCTCGCCAGGCATGATCTAAGCTTCCGTCATGGGTGACTAGCGTTTGCCGCGCGAAGCGCGCCTCCCGCCTTTATTAGCACGGCCCCGCGGGGCTCTCGTTCCTCCTGGTCTTGAAGGAAACAATCGGTCTCATAGCGATGCGGCCACCTCTTCTCAACCCTCTTTTTTCCGGCACCGCAAACTTACCCGGCGTCGGATCGAAAACCGCAAAACTCCTGGACCGCCTCTTGACGGATGGCTCAAGGCCCGCGCGCGCGCTCGATCTTATTTTCCATCTGCCCTTTGCCGCGATCGACCGCCGCAACCGGCCCAAGATTGCCGAAGCGCCGATCGACACGGTCGTGACGCTTGAAGTCAAAGTCGCCGCCCACTATCCGCCGGGCCCGCGCTCGAAAGCCCCCTATAAGGTGCTCGTCGAAGACGAGACGGGCGATGTTCTCCTTGTCTTTTTTCTCGCCAACCATCATTGGATCGAAACGAGCCTGCCGGTTGGCACGATCCGCTGGGTCTCCGGCAAACTCGAACTTTGGGAAGGCCACCGCCAAATCGTGCATCCGGACCATGTGCTCGACCAAGCCGGCATCGCCAAAATGATGCCGGTTGAGCCCGTCTATCATTCGACCGAAGGGCTATTTCAAAAAACCCTCGGCAAAGCGATCCAGGCGGCGCTCGCCAAATTGCCTGTCTTGCCCGAATGGCAGGAGATCCCGGTAACCAATATTCAGGCTGTTCCATCA
>CAYWHF010000165.1:0-5906 GCA_964457695.1 uncultured Methylocapsa sp. | reverse complement strand
TCGCAACGTTACCCCCCCCGACGACATCATCGCTTCCGGCAAGCCCGGGGATTGAAGCCGGAAAAATAAAGGGCCGCCAAAAGGCCGCCCGAAACGTTGAGCAAAACCTGGCTCTACCGATACCACCCGTTTTAAGGCCATCGCTGCAGCCAAGCAAGCGGCAAGATCAAAGGGGCCACGCAATCCCACAAGCCAGGGCAGCGTTCCGTCTTTAGAATTATTCTAGAAATGTTTCACGTGAAACATTTTTGTCCGATTGAGGCCCAAAACCCTACAAGGCGGGAGACAGCGGCCTTCTCTAAATTTGGTAAGATCGTTCAATATTTTGGTGCAATTGGAATCGGGTGGCGGTGCCGCCACGATGGCAGAGCCTGCGGTCGGAAGTGAGCTTCGGTGTAAGATTCACTTACATCACGTTTGGTTTGGCCGCTTCCGCCGTCAGCGTTTGACGAGTTGTCGTGTGTAAAGACGGGACATTTTTGCACCGGAATTATGCACCAAAAAACCTAGCAATATCACTGGCCCAATTTTGGGTGCAGAAATCTTAAGTTTTGCGCAAGTCGTTACCTCATGCAGGGGAGGATTTCAGAAGAGGATTCAAGGCACTGCTGCATCGGCAAGCCTGAGGCGTAATTCCCTCTCCCAGCTCTTCCTAGACCACAGCGTTCGTTTAATATAGGTTGGGAATACCTTTTTTATGGGGTGGAACAGAAATTGGAGAATCAAATAGCCATAATTGCAAATGTTGGCGCAGCCACAATTGCAGCCATACTTACCGGTTTTCTAGGGTTCGTGGGTACTTGGATAGTCGCACGTCGAGAACAACACAAATCGACCCCTAACATTGAAGCAATTGCACAAGTTGCTCGCGCCGACGAAGACGCCAGACGAAATGCTATCCTGTCTGTAATTGAACAAAGTATATCCTCAACTGCTTCCAAGGAGTTTCCTGAAGCCCTAGACCGACTGCGCGCAGCAATACCCTTAGTTGTTGAAAAGGAAAGTCCTGCAGTTGAGAACCTCGTCTCGTCTTATCATCAGCAGGCACTATCACAGGCAAATGCACAGTTTTGGTTTAGTGTAGCCGCGGCCACCGTCGGCTTCGGATGGATTTTATATGCTGGCACGGGCATCGAAGCCGCGAATCCTGTCACAGCCGTAAAGACGCTACCCGGCGTCGTCATGGATGCCGTCGCATTCCTTTTTTTCAAGCAAGCTTCTGAGACACGCCAAAGAGCGACAGAGCTTTATGACCGCCTTCGAAGGGATCGGCAAAGCGACGGGTCAGTTGCTCTTGTAGCGACTATAGTAGACGTGAAGATTCGTAGCGCAGTGCAGGCACAAATGGCTCTACATATGGCTGGACTGCAACCCACTCCGATTGATCTCACCAAATTTCTGTCTAAAAGCGATACCAGCGCCTTTTCGGAGGGTCCGGGACTGCATAACACACCGAGATCCGTGCAAAATTCTTGATTTTTGCACGGAACCAATGGTTGCAGGGCAAACGCGGCGACCCTTCGCTACTCATTTGCGTTCTGCCTAAATAGGCCCCCACGAAACCCAAGCGCGGGCGGAAAAGGTGAAGGCGCCACAGCCCAACCGGGAGTGGAACCGGCTGTTGTGTTAGGCGTTTCCATATAAAGAAGCTCGCTTAGAGGAGGTTACGATGGAACGACGGGCATTTTTGCAGCTGCTTTGTTTTGGAATGGGTATGGTGTCGGCTGCAACGGCTACGAAAGCTCTCACCTTGGTCGAGCCACTTACTGCACCTGACTCTAATTGGTGTCCAGCGCCGGAGCCCGGCGTCGCCACGCCGGAAGACATGGACCACGCGCAAGTTGAGAAGACCGTTCTTGGTCGTTGGCGGCGCGTAGGTCGGCGCCATTACCGGCGCGTCGGTCGACGCGTTTACCGTCGTCATCACTACTACTGACAGCCGCGCAAGCCTACAGATAGGTGCAGATTTCCATATGTTGACCCGTCGGGTTGTAGGGCATCGCTCCGAGCCCGCGCGTTGGATTTATCAGCTGCTCGAACGCGCCGGTCCGCCCTTTGGCCCGCCGCGGCGCGTCAATGGCTCGAGCAATATTGCGCGCGCCGCCCGTGCGGTACCCAAGGTGATGAGCGGCGACGCATCGGTAACGATGAGGCCAAGGTGTCGCGTCACGGCTTCGCGTCTCTGAGCGCTTCGCGCAAAAGCGCGCGCCCGCGGCGGCGGGCCTCCGCGTTCGGCCCTCCATGGGCGCGACGGGCGGACGCAAGCCGAGGTCACCGAGGCCACCCAAGACATCCAGATAGTTTTCGAAACCGCGATCGCGCAATGTGTGCCAACTGATCTCGCCTGCGGCGTATTGCCGGATGAGCTTTTGTTTGTCGTTGGTCATGGATGTGCTCGCTAATGTCGGCATTTTACTAGTTAGGTTATCCTCAAAAACAAGTTTTAAGTGACGGAAAAGGTGACGGCCTGGTGGCAGCGGCGCATCTCATGCCAATACGCGCAATGATTGCTTAATATCGATTAATATCGAACTTGGCGAATTCCAGGATTTTAACTCGAACTTACGCTCGCGGTGTAAAGCAACATTAACACATCCGAAGCATAAAATGCATCCTTCATTCATACTAGATTTACCGATTCACATAAACCTGCGATTCATGGTGTTGCTTAAACTGGTTTTCATTTCTCGCGCGTAAATTCGTCCAAAGAACGCGCCAGACCGAAGGGCGCCGTATTGTGAAGTGTAAGATTATACTCTTAAGGACGAGGTATACTTATGATGAATGCGCCTAACGCCGAGGCCGCGCAGCCGTCCCGTGCCGGCCGGCACCCAGAGGTCCGGCCCGGCTATCTTGAAGCCTTGACGCTTGTCGAGCGTCTTCACCGCCGCCTGCTCGACGTCATTAAGGACGAGTTCGACCGCCGCGGCCGCAGCGACGTCAATTCCGTGCAAGCCCTCCTTCTCTACAATATAAGCGACAAGGAACTGACCGCGGGCGAGTTGCGCACGCGCGGCTATTATCTCGGCTCGAACGTCTCCTATAATGTCAAGAAGCTGGTCGAAACGGGCTTTTTGCATCACGCCCGCTCGCGCATCGACCGCCGCGCCGTGCGAATCAGCCTGACCCCCAAGGGCCGGGAAGTCCATGACGCCGTCGCCGCCCTTTACGACAAGCACGTTGCGACCGTGGAGCAGATCGGCGGCATCAGCTGCGAGGAATTTACGAAATTAAATCAATCTCTCGCGCGGCTCGAACGGTTCTGGACCGACCAGATCCGGTATAGGCTTTGACTCGGGGGATTAGTCAAAAAATCGAACGCAAGACATTTGACTGCAAGGGGGACCTTGCGGTCATTTTTTAGGCAAGGGCAATTTTAAAGTTTACGGACACGATTTCGCCTCCCTTATTGTGCCTTTTTTAACCATTATGGCGCCTCCTCCATTCGGAGTTGGCGGCGCCCGTTGCCGTGCGTGCGGGATGCCGATCCTCGAAGAGCATTTTATTCAAGGACTTACCGGGTGACCCGGGCGTGTTGGCTTGGGCCTTGCCCGCGGCGCACGGTTCGCGAAAGCCCCGGACTGCAATTCATGTCCGAAGACAAGTCCTGGGATTGGAGGTCGCAGCAGTGGGTTTTGAAGCGAAGGCAGCATTATTTTGCCTGCGCCTGGCGCGGCGCCATTTTGATCGTATCCTGGGCGCGGCAGCCGCCTTTGGCCTCACTGGAATCTTTGGCTTTTGTCATGTCTCTGGCGCCACGGCAGAGCCTGCTGACGCACCAATCCGCGCACAGGCCGAATGGGCGCAACGCTATGATCCCGATCAGCGGCTTGCAGCCAACCGCTCGAATACGCCCGTGCTTTCGGTGGAGACTTTGGCGGCAACCCAGCAGCTGATCGAGACCTACCGCCAAATTGTCGCAAGAGGCGGCTGGGTCAGCGTTCCCGCAGGCCAGACGCTGAAGCTCGGCATGAGCGGCCAGGCAATCGCCGCCCTGCGAAACAGGCTTGCTGTATCGGGGGACCTTGATCCCGCGGCCGGGGGTTCACCCGTTTTCGACTCCTATGTCGACGCGGGAGTCAAGCATTTTCAAGCCCGGCATGGGCTGTTCCAAACCGGCGTGGTGTCGAAGGAAACCTTTGCCGCGCTCAATGTCCCGGCCGATTTCCGGCTGCAGCAGCTTGAAGTCAACCTCGTTAGGCTGCGCTCCTATTCCGGCAACCTTGGCGAGCGTTTCGTCGTCGCAAATATTCCGGCGATGGAAGTCGAGACCGTCGAGAATGGCGTGGTCGCGACGAATCACGCGGCGGGTGTGGGCAAGATTGACCGCCAATCGCCCGTCATGATGACAAAAGCCATTGACATCAATTTTAATCCCTATTGGACCGTCCCCGTTTCCATCATCCGCAAGGACTTGATCCCGAGGATGCAACAATATCCAAACTATCTAACCGAACATCATATCCGGATTTTTGACAAGGACGGATTGGAGCTTCAGGCCAATCAAATCAACTGGAACTCGCTTGATGCGGTCAATTACAAATTCCGCCAGGATCCCGGCGGCGACGTCAATTCTCTTGGCGTTGTGCGGATCAACATCAACAATCCCTATGGCGTCTATATGCATGACACCCCCGAAAAGGGCATTTTTGGCGATGACGACCGCTTCGTGTCGTCGGGCTGCATAAGGGTTCAAAATGTCCGCGACTATGTGGCCTGGCTGCTCAAAGACACGCCCGGTTGGGATCGCGCGCATATCGACCAGGTGATCCGCGACGGGCTGCGGGAGGATGTCAAGCTCGCGACCCCGGTTCCGGTCTATTGGGTTTACATTACGGCCTGGGCGACACCCGATGGCCAGGCCCAATTCCGGGAGGACATTTATCAGCGTGATGGCTTCGGCCCGGTCGCAGGTGATGAGCCCCAACCCATGCTTAACGAAGTGCCGCGGCAGCCGGAAGCCCGCGCGGTCAGTGCGCGCAGCCCCTATCTTGATCCGATGAACGACGATTGATAGCGCTGGGCGCCGCCGCGGGTCCCGGTCAAACCATTTTGCCGGAGCGCGGCACCGGGCTGCCCTCTTGCCCGGGTGCCAATCAGCCACGGCAGCAAAGCCGGAGCAATGGTTTTTCTGACGTCATCCACAATTTCCTAATGGGAGCGGGCTTTTGCATTGCCGTCATAATGCTATTCTGACGGCTGCCCGCACTGCCGCCGGTGCTGGCTAAAGCGAGCTGGAAGTGTTTGTTGCGGCCCAAAAAAATTCGGGGGAGTCTTGAGCGACTTGAATTCCGCTTCACCTCGCTCCGGTTTATGCCCGCCGCCCGAACTGTCCGCGATCGGAGACCTTGTCGAAATTTCGGGGCGGGTCAAATGGTTCGATACCGCGAAGGGCTATGGTTTCATCGTCCCCGAAACCGGGGACGCCGATGTTCTTGTGCACGTAACGGCTTTGCGCAAAGACGGTTTTGGTGCCGTGCAGGAAGGGTCGCGCGTTCTATGCGAAGCGGTGCGGCGGGCAAAGGGTTTGCAGGTTTTAAAGATTTTATCGGTGGACGACTCGAAGGCGGTGCATCTATCGGAGTCGAGGGTACCCCGCGCCTGCGCCGAAGGAGTCCAGGCTGGCGCTTTTCACATCGCGATCGTGAAATGGTTTAACCGCGCGCGCGGGTTTGGCTTTCTTACTCAGGGCGAGGGAACGCAGGACATTTTCGTCCATATGGAGACCCTGCGCCGCTACGGGCTTGCGGAATTGCGGCCGGGAGAAAGCATCCTCGTCCGATTCGGCAATGGTCCGAAGGGTCTCATGGCCGTCGAGGTTCGGCCGCTTGATCTTGCCTTGCCCGCGCCGCACTGAGAGTGCATTCGGCCCGCCGCTTTGCTGGGATCCTGCTATTGCAATGCGC
>CAYWHF010000164.1:0-5945 GCA_964457695.1 uncultured Methylocapsa sp. | reverse complement strand
AACCCGCTGGCGGATCAGCGCGCTCCCCTCCTCGCCTTTGTCGGTTGCGGGCGTGGGCCGGCGGGGCTGGCTCGTGGAGCGCATCCGCTGCCGGGCCGGAGATTGCGCGGAATGGGAAGTTGAGGCCTGCGATGATGAGGGTCGTCTCGCTTTACCTGCCGTTTTGGCCGGCCGACCGGCTGCGGCGGCCAGGCGCCTTAGAGCGTGTCCAGCAAAAGTGGGTACCGGTTTTGCGTCCGGACACGCGACAAAACAAGGAAACGCCCGCGCCTAAAAAACCGCTCGTTTTTGCGGGCCAAGACGGCAGCCGCCGCATTGTCGTTGCGGTCAACCCTGTGGCGCTCGCGCTTGGCCTTAAGCCAGGTCTTGCGCTCGCCGAGGCGCAAGCGCGCGTGCCCGGTCTTTCTATCGCTCCCGCCGATCCCGCGGCCGATGGGGCGGCGCTCGGCCGGCTGGCGCTTTGGGCGCTGCGCCGCTATAGCCCGCTCGTTGCCGCGGATCCGCCGGACGGGCTTTTGATCGACATCAAAGGCGCCGCGCATCTTTTTGGCGGCGAAGAAGCGCTGCTGGGCGACCTCTTGGCCCGGCTTAAGGCGGTAGACCTCCATGCAAGCGCGGGTCTTGCCGATACGATCGGCGCGGCGCATGCGCTTGCCCGGTTTGGGACCCAGGCGGCAATCGCCGCGCCCGGCGAAATTTTCGTTGCCATCGCCCCCCTGCCCGTGGCGGCGCTGCGCCTGGATCCGGCTCTTGCCCTTCGCCTGCAGCGGCTGGGGTTTGAGACAATCGGCGATCTCGCAACAACGCCCCGCGCGCCCTTGGCGCGGCGCTTTGGCGAGGCGCCTCTGCGCCGTCTCGATCAAGCCTTTGGCCGCCTTGCCGAGCCGCTGCGGCCAATCCGCCCGCCCGAACACATCCATATTCGCCGCGCCTTTCCCGAACCTATCGGCGCGCCGGAGACGCTTGCCCGCCATACGGCAAAACTTGCCGCATCGCTCTGCGAAGCGCTGGAGCGCCGAGGCCTTGGGGCGCGCCGCCTCGATCTCCTTTTTTACCGGGTCGATAAGCGCGTCGAGGCGATCCGCATCGGCACCGCCAAGCCGCTGCGCGACGCCCCCCGGCTCGCAAAACTCTTGACCCAAAAGCTCGAGGCCATCGATCCGGGTTTTGGCATCGAAGAAATGGTGCTTTCGGCCCCGCTCGCCGAGCCGCTTGCCCCCCGCCAATGCGATGGTTTTGGCCAAGCCGCCGAACCCGGTCTCTCGGCCCTTGTCGATACGCTCGTCAACCGGCCGGGCGTGACAAAACTCTACCGGGCAGCCCCCGCCGAGAGCGATTTGCCCGAACGCTCGGTCCAATTCCTTGCCCCCCTTGCGCCGCCGGCAGATGCCGTCTGGCCAAAACATTGGCCAAGACCGAGCCGCCTTTTGTCGCCGCCCGAGCCGGCCGATGCCCTGGCGCTTCTGCCCGACCACCCGCCAGCCCATTTTACCTGGCGGGGCATTCGCCACCGAGTGAAGCGCGCCGATGGCCCCGAGCGCATTTTTGGCGAATGGTGGCGCAGCGATGAAGAGACCGCCGCCATCCGCGACTATTTTTTGGTCGAGGACGAGGCGGGCGAGCGGTTCTGGCTTTATCGCTCGGGCGATGGCGAGGACCCAGCAACCGGCGATCTGCGCTGGTATGTCCATGGAGTCTTCGCATGAGCTGTAAAAATTGGCGGTGTCTCAGTTTGAATCTCTGCTTGCGACCCGTAGCGGCCACGCTTGCCTCCCGTAGGCGAAGGTCATGAATTGAGGTCGAATAGGATTGTGCCTAGCTTCAAATAGGAGTGCTGGGTGTGCATATGGGAGTTGTCGTACGTTCTAGCTTGCCGTTAGGGGCCGATTTAGGAGTGCTGATGGGGTCTTGTAAGGTTAACTGGCAGGTGGTCAACGAGGTCCGGTTAGCTGGAATGCCTCCGTGCGGATGTGAACGGGAGCAGGCCGAGTTCGCATTATGCCACCTTCGCTCGCTGTTCGGCGATGACGTGTGTGCAATCCCCGATCTCGTTCTTCGCTACCTGCTCAACACGGCGCCCTGGACCTACGACTGGTTCGCTTGGTTGTCGAAATCCTTGGTTCATCTCTCTTCTGCTGCCAACATCGGTTCGCTCCACAAGCGCCTGGCAGACCCCAGCCGATTCATTGAAGCATACTCTGTCCTCCAGGCTGCTGAACGGCTGCACATGGTTGGCTTGGAGATTGGCTTCGATATCCCTGTTGTGGTTGACCCCGGCACAAAGGTGCCTGATCTGCAAGTCAGGGATAGTCGGACAGGCGCGATGTTCTTCGTGGAAGTGTCGGCACTCTTTATATCGGCACGCCAGGCAGCGTGTAGCACAGTCTTTGATCAAATAAGCCGTCAGCTCTTGGGTATAGCCTTTGCGGGCCGCCTTTTGAGTTTGCCCGACGACGACGAGTCGGGGATAGCAAACAGGTTGACCTGGGAACTCTTAGAGATGCAACGTTGCCCCGGCTTCAGGGAGATCACGCTGCCTGGAGTGCTTGAATTGGCAATAGCACCCACCGGGCACGAGAGTATTGTGGAGGAGTGGGCCGTCAAGAGAGGGTTGAAGTTAGGATCATTCGCCGGTCCACCAAGTGTGGTCGATCTTGGGGCGCGGTTCCTACGAAAAGTTGCAGAGAAAGTGAAGCAGCTTCCCCCTGAAAAATCGAATCTGCTTGTGATACCGGCTCAAGAACTGTTCTTTTGCGTTGGAGATCCCCTTGAACTGCTGCCGCTGCTCCGTCAGAGTATGTCCAACTATCCGCAGGTAGCAGCGATGGTCATCTCAAGCGAGTCGCTCGCTCATGCTGACACCTCGCTCGCGGCTGTAGATGAAGATCAGCTTGTGACAAGCAACCGCATAGGCTTGGCACAACAGTTCCTTCTCGTGTCAAACCGCTCGGCTGCCAAGCCACTGGGTCGATCCACCCGTGAGAAAGTCTGGCGTGCTTTTGCTTTGTGAAGCGTAGGTCTGCATCTGATTGGCTGCTTTTGGCGCAAAGCAGAAATTTTAGACTGAAACACTACCAAAAATTTGGATTTGCTTTGACGGAGATTGTCCGATGGAATTCCAACTTGCCTTTCATCTCATGGCGGCGAGTGTGCCGAGCGGATCACTGTTGTCAACGACGCGAGCCATAGCCCAGTTGCTTGCAACGGGCGTTCTCTCAAACGCCCCCACGGGCTTTGGCCCGGGCCCAGTCTGATGCATCAAACCCAGATTTTCACATGACCCGCTATGCCGAGCTGCAAGTCACAACGCATTTTTCCTTCTTGCGCGGCGCCTCAAGCTGCGAAGAGCTTTTTGCTCAAGCGGCGCTCCTCGGCATCGAGGCGCTCGCGGTCACGGACCGCAATTCGCTTGCCGGCATCGTGCGCGCTCATGAAGCAGCAAAGGCGAGCGGCGTGCGCGCGATCATCGGCTGCCGCCTCGGCCTGAACGACAACACCGCGCTTCTCGTCTATCCAACGGACCGCGCCGCCTATGCGCGGCTTTGCCGCTTGCTCACCCTCGGCAAGGGCCGCGCCGGCAAGGGCTCCTGCGCGCTTTCCTGGGATGACGTTGTAAATCATGGCGAAGGTCTGATCGCCATCCTTGTCCCGGACGAGCCGGACGAAAATTGCGCCCTAAAATTGCGCCGTCTTGCCAAGGCTTTTGGCGATCGCGCTTATATCGCGCTTACCTTGCGCCGCCGCCCCGGCGATCAGCTCCGCCTGCATGTGCTTGCAAATCTCGCGGCGCAAGCGGGCGTGTCACCCGTTGCCACCAATGATGTTCTCTTCCACATCCCAGAGCGCCGCATCCTTCAAGATGTCGTCACCTGCATCCGCGAGGGCTGCACCATCGACGATGCGGGTTTTAGGCGCGAGCGTTTTGCCGGCCGCTATTTGAAGCGCCCAGAGGAAATGGCGCGGCTTTTTGCGCGCTGGCCAGAGGCTGTTGCGCGCACAATCGAGATCGCCGGGCGTTGCCGGTTCAACCTCGACGAACTCAAATATCAATATCCAAACGAAACCGGCGCGCATGGTGGCACGGCGCAAGAGGCGCTCGAAAAGCTAACTTTTGAAGGCGCGGCAGGGCGCTATCCCGAAGGCATGCCGGAGAAAGTTGTAAAACTCCTGCAGCATGAGTTGCGGCTCATCGATGCGCTCGGTTATGCCCCCTATTTTCTGACGGTCCATGCGATCGTGCGCTTTGCCCGCTCGCGCGGCATTTTGTGCCAGGGCCGCGGCTCGGCCGCCAATTCCGCCGTCTGCTTCGTGCTCGGCATTACCTCGATCGATCCCGAGCGCAATGATCTCTTGTTTGAGCGTTTCGTGAGCCAAGAGCGCAAGGAGCCGCCCGATATCGACGTCGATTTCGAGCACGAGCGGCGCGAAGAAGTCATCCAGTGGATTTACGAGACCTATGGCCGCGAGCGGGCGGCGCTTTGCGCAACCGTCATCCGCTACCGCGCGCGCGGCGCCGTGCGCGAGGTCGGCAAGGCGCTGGGGCTGACGGAAGATGTCACGAGCGCGCTTGCTGCGCAGGTTTCGGGCTGGGGCGCGGAAGCCATCGCGCCCAAGCACGTGCAAGAACTCAATCTCAATCTTGCCGACCGCCGCCTGCAACTCACCCTCGATCTTGCCCGTGCGCTCATCGGCACGCCGCGCCATCTCTCGCAACATCCGGGCGGCTTCGTGCTCACGCAAGACCGGCTCGACGAGCTTGTGCCAATTGAGCCCGCAGCGATGGAAAATCGCGCGGTCATCGAATGGGATAAGGACGATATCGACGCGCTTCACTTCATGAAGGTCGATGTGCTCGGCCTCGGCATGTTAGGGTGCATGCGCCGCGCTTTCGATCTCTTAGCTGAGCACAAAGGCACGCGGCTCGATCTCGCAACCATTCCGGCCGAGGATCCGCGTACCTATGCGATGATCCGCAAGGCCGATACCATTGGCGTCTTTCAGATCGAGTCCCGCGCGCAGATGGCCATGCTGCCGCGGATCAAGCCGCGCAGCTTTTATGACCTCGTGATCGAGGTCGCGATCGTCCGCCCCGGCCCGATCCAAGGCGACATGGTGCATCCCTACTTACGCCGGCGCGAGGGCAAGGAGGCGATAAACTATCCCACGCCCGAACTCGAAAAAGTGCTCGGCAAGACGCTCGGCGTGCCGCTCTTCCAAGAGCAGGCGATGCGCGTTGCGATCACTTGCGCGGGCTTTACGCCCGGCGAAGCCGATGAATTGCGCCGCGCCATGGCGACCTTCAAGCACACCGGCGGCGTCAGCCGCTTCAAGGAGAAGCTGATCTCCGGCATGATCACGCGCGGCTATGCGCCGGACTTTGCCGCGCGCACCTTTGCTCAGCTCGAAGGTTTTGGCTCTTACGGATTTCCGGAATCCCACGCGGCCTCTTTCGCGCTCATTGCCTATGCCTCGGCCTGGATGAAATGCTGGCATCCGGACGTTTTTCTTGCCGCCCTCCTCAATGCGCAGCCGATGGGGTTTTATGCCCCGGCGCAGCTCGTGCGGGACGCGCGCGAGCATGGCGTCGCGGTGCGCGCAATCGACATCAACGCCTCGCGCTGGGATTGCACGCTCGAGCCTTTGATACCCGGTACCGTTAACCATGATTCTCACGTCATGCCCGCCCCCGGATCTAGTCCGGGGGTTGATCCGGGCATCCAGACTCCCAGAACTAGAGTTTGGATGACCGGGTCAAGCCCGGCCATGACAGCCAGTGTCCACGAGCCATTCTTTTCGGGAGTTGGTATTCGGGGAACTGAGCGCCACGCCGTCCGCCTCGGGCTTCGCATGGTGCGCGGGCTTGCCAATAAGGATGCGGCGGCAATTATCGCAGCGCGGGCAGACACGCCATTTGTCAGCATCGAGGATCTTTGGCGGCGCGCGAA
>CAYWHF010000163.1:0-6024 GCA_964457695.1 uncultured Methylocapsa sp. | reverse complement strand
CGAAGAGGGCTCCGTCACGGCGGCCTTTCGCTCCGGTCCCTCCCTCAGGAACTTCAGGCGCACCGGCATTGAGGAGTTCGCTGCGCTCTCATGAAGCACGAGGCCGAGGGAGCGCGCTCGCAATGATCTTCAATTCTGCCAATGCTGCTCGGGAAGGTTGGCCATTTCAGCCCGCTTTAAGTAACGCAGAGAGAGTTTGTGGTGAATCACTTAATCACACCGCTTGCTGCTCTTAGCAATGATGCATTGGGATCGCCCAACGTCGGTTCCAACGGACCGCCTTCGCTGTCCTCATTCCAGGCGTATATGAGCGCAAGCCGCGCTGCGCAATGGTCTCTGTGAGTGTGAATGAAGTCGACAGCCGACTCGCATTCCGCAGCAAACTCCGCGGGAGTAGGCGCTGTAACATAGGTAGCAACATCGACTTGTGAGCGATCACTATGGTCGTAGGCAGGTGGATGCTCTTTCCTCGGACGGGTATCCCATCCGATCATCACTGTCGGAACAACGCCGGCAGATGTTGCTGCTGCCTCCTTGTCCCAATAGGACTGGGTAAAGCGCGCAAGCTCCGCGTATGGTGTTCCGCGGCCAATCGCAGGGAGAGTAATCGCATACGCAGAAATCGCATCGGCGCCCAGGCCGGCGCGCACGGATTCCGCGGCTGCAGGTGTGCCGCTCATGATGATGATGTAGGGATTGCCCAGCCCTGCCTGCTTGGCTGATACTCGCAGACTATTTATAGATTCTGCCATGCTTGTAAGAGAATTTTTCCAATACAATCTGAGCAGGCTGCCAATATAATATATGAAAAGCACGGGTCTTCGATCAAGGATATTCTGATAGTTGTCGTCACGCATCAAGCCGACAATCGTATCAACTGCCATTGTATAATCGCCCGCGTGACCAAGCGTGTCTACGCTCACCATCATCGCATAATTCATCTGAGATTTAATTGAACTGGAACGATGGAATACGAGACCTCTCATCATTGAGTGATTCAGGTTAATCATCCCGTCCTTACCATACATCAAATACGCCCAGTATTTCAGGCCACCAAGCTTTGCAGCAGCAATCTCCTTATCGAAAGTTGCTTGGGTCGGGGCAAACCTAATTTGATTGGGTCCCTTGATTTCGCTATGAACAGGTGCTCGAAACTGCCAATTTTGGGCCCCAAGAGCCTTTTCCTCTTCGAAGCAGGGCTCACTAGGCGAATCGCAGTACTGAGCATCCCAGCGTATTGCTCCGAAAATGCAACCTGAGCCGGTTCGTGACCGAGCGGGTAAGACGCAAGAATCTATGCCAAAAGAGGCGCCGGATGCCAAAAGTGCGCGGCGTGTGATCATTGTCTCGTCGATATCGCTTACAAGAATGAACGAATGAAAGCCGGTGGGAATTATTTTTTGGCCAGGATTGGATCACGCCAAGAAATTTTCTCTCTTACAAACGCTTCAAGACGAAAGCGTCCTGTCCTAGTGATTCTTTGTCGAACAAGACCACCGCGAACGGCAAGGAATTTTGACATATTAGCCGCTTTAGAGCAGGCCAAGGCAGACGGAAGAGTACCAATGGATTTCTTTCCCCGCCTCGCGAGCAACGGATTCATTTTTAAGGCGCCGGAGAAAACGATCTCCCCATGTCGTAAAGACACAGCACCCACCCGGAACAATTATACGGGCGGCCTCTCTAAGCCATAGGGAAGCGGAGCTGGGCGACAAGTGAGAGAAAATCGACCACCCGACCACGAGATCAAAAAACTGGTACGGTAAACTATCGGTGGGCACAAATGCGCCAGAGAAAAACGTTACATAAGGGTTTAGAATTCTAGATAAAGCACAGAGAAATAAATTGCGGCCGTCGCTTTTTACGAAGTTATAGTTGTTCTTTGGAACGGGTCTGTCGGCCATGATGCCCCCTAAGGGTGATGGGCGTCTCGCACTCTCTGCAGGGTCACTACACGAAGCAGCTACCGTGCGAGAAACCTAGCCGATCAACCTTTCGCTCGGCTAAATCCGTTCGCTTAAATCAGTTGAGTGCTTCAAGCGCGTCGTGGAAGCAGCACTCTTAAACCAAAGGGCCTCCCGTAACCGGCCTCTGGAGGTGTGTCCAGCAAGAGTGCGGGCCACAGGGCGGCACCGGCGCAGCATTCCGATTGGACAGAAGAACTAGCCGGTCTTACCAGTCCAAGGAGGGCGCGGCTGTCTCTGCCTTTGTAAGGTTTTGGCCTGGAACCGGACAAAAAGTTTTCACGTGAAACATTTCTGGAATAATTCTAAAGAAGAACCAGACAAATTGCCCAAATCGAAACCGCCCCCACACATGTTCAATCCAACATAAAATGTTTCGATAATTTCAGTCCCTGTCCCTGGTAATTGGAAATGCCGTCTGTGCCGTAAAGGATTTCCGGCCGTTCGGCCATTTTTTCAAAGATGAGGCGGCCCACCGCTTGTCCGTCCTCGAGAAAAAACGGGACTTCGTAACTGCGCACTTCGAGCACCGCGCGCGCCGACGGCCTGTTGTTCGCGCCCGCGCCAAAACCCGGGTCGAAAAAGCCCGCATAATGCACCCGGAATTCTCCCATCAATGGATCGATCGGCACCATCTCGGCGGCAAGATCAGGCGGAATCTGCAGCCGTTCCCGCGACGCCAAAATGTAGAATTCGTCCGGATCGAGGATCAGCCTCTTGTCTGGCCTTGCCCTCACAGGCTCCCAATAGTCCGTGGCCCGGTATGCGCCGGCTCTGTCCACATCGATGATGTCGGCATGTTTTTGCGCCCGGTAACCAATGACGCCATCGAGCGGTTCGGCGCTTAGGCCTACGTGAAGAACAAGCCCGTTGCGCCGCAACTCCAAATCGGAATCTACAAACGCCATTGTTTTGTGCCGTTCACGAAGTTCTTTCTCTGGAACACGTAGCTCCCTCTCGTAAACACTGAATTCGGCATGCTTGCGGTGTTGCGAATTCAACCTGCGGAAACGGACCTGATTGAGTTTTGAGCCTTTGCGCACCCGCACGCTGAAACTGCGCGGAGAAACTTCGGCGTAGAGGCGGCCTTCATAGCCCAATGCCACGCGGTCAAATACGTCGCTATTGTCGGTTGAGAGGCGAGTGAATATATCGAGGCGGCCAGTAGAACTTTTCGGGTTGGCGACGGCGAATATTTCTTTTGACAAACTCAAATATTCGAGCAGCGGGATCACGTACACACAGCCGCGTTCTAACACGGCGCCATTACCTTCGAGGCTTATCTCTTCGTCATCACTTTCGAGAGCCTGCAGTCGATCACTAACTTTATGGCCTCGGCCCGGTAAAAAGCTAGCGCGCACCCGATAGGCGCGAGAGCCCAAACGAAGGTCTAGGCTTGCCGGTTGAAGCTGCTCTTCTTCGATTGCACATTCAGCTAGAATCATCTTTCGCCGCAGCATCAGCTCGATCTTTTCACGCGGAAGCAAGCCGAACTGCGTCCCGAAATCGTTCACACCGAAAAGCGGTGCGTCTATAATGTTGTCGCGCCCCGCGTCGGCAAAGAGGGAGAACAATCCGACGGTCATGACAGCCTTAACAAATCGAGTTCGGACAAGGACTTGAACAGAGCTGGACTGCCAGATGAAACGTTCGCTGCGCCATCTTCCCCGCAATCCCCGCTATCCATCCACTAGCTTGAAAATCGTTCATATATGAGTAAACGAGTTAGCATCCAGGAGCAAAGAGTCGCAGAGGCGGGGCGCTGTATGCCGCTGAAGGGCACTGACGTACCGGCCATGGCAAGGGAACCGGAACGACTGCGCGCGGGCCGGCCGAGGCGCGGATGACGGGCGACGAGATTCTGGGGTTTGCGATTCCAAAAACGTCTTTATGACGGCCTGCGATTCAAACGATCGAGCCCAATGGCAGGCTCTTGCGCCGGGGCTCCTTCGGCCATTTGCCTGCGCAAGCTCAATGGCCGCATGTCGGTCCAGACTTCGTTAATATACGCGAGGCATTCCGCCTTGCTGCCGGTCTTTCCAGCCACGCGCCAACCGGCTGGTACCGCCTTCCAATCCGGCCAGATCGAATATTGCTCCTCGTGATTTATGATCACGGTATAGATTGCCCCGCCATCTTCTTCCCAAACCATTTTTGGGCCTTTCGAATCCCTGCCAGCTTCCTGAGAGCCAGAGTCTTAATCACGAAACCGCTTGTTTCAAAATCCTTTGCGGGTCCAATTCGACGCCGCGAGCGTTAGCGCCAGACTTTTGAGCGGCAATTAGCGCCTTTAAGAAGCAGCTGGATATGAGATCGAGTTGCGGCTGCTCTAAGATTGTCCAGTGATTCCCACCGATAGGCGCGACAGTCAGAGATGGGCAAACTTTAATCCACCCATGCGTTGGCTCTGAGCCTAAGTTCGGATCATCCGACCGGAAAAGGGTTACCGGAACATCGAGCGGCATTGGCGACCATTGAAACACATGCTTGGTTCGTAAAGCGACGCAAAGACGCCGTTTGAAATTATGGGCGCGCTCATTCGACAACAGGGGAATTAACGCGGAAATGATTATACGAGCAATCCGAGCGGGGCATCGGTGGACTGAAAACTCTACGGACCAACTCGAGAAAGATTGACGCAAAAAGGTGAGAATGCCCCGAAGAGTCCGTTTCGATCGCAAGGCCGGCACGTCATCCCTTAGAATGGCGTTTTCAAACGAAGCCGCATCCGATCTAGATAAGAGGAATTCAAGTGGAGCGTCAATTAACCCAAGAAAATCGACGCGAAATTGCGATCGAACGAGCCGCCGCGCCGTCTCGAAAGCAACATATCCGCCGAATGAATAGCCGGCAAGAAGAACAGGAGCGCCACGGCACCGCGCCATGATCTGCCCTGTGCAAGCTTCAACCATTGCGTCGAAATCGAATGTCGACGCAATCATCCTATCCCAATCCGGATAGTCGATCAGAACAAAACGAACACGATCTGCAAGTGAAGTGCGGAATTGTCCAAGATGCGGCTGGTCGCCATAAATTCCGGGAAACACGAAAACCAGCGGGCGCGCGCTGTCAATCTCGTTTGTAGAACGTAGCCCGCACCCCTTTTCCGATATCGCGGCTGCAAGTTGACGTACCGTCGGCTGCTCAAAAAGCGCAGACACGGCAAGATCGCTGCCGATGGCCATGTTGATACGGGCAACAAGTGTGATAGCTCCGAACGACGAACCGCCAAGTTCGAAGAAATTATCGTCAAGACCAACGTCTGCTTTGCCCGTAAGCTCGCTGAAGAGGTGGCAAAGAATTGCCTCTTGGCTGTTGCCAGGGGGCAGGGGTGGATTAGGAGCTACAGCGATGTTGCGCGCGGAAAGGGCAGGGCGGTCGACCTTGCCGGTAACGGTAAGCGGCAGCGCGTCGAGTGCGACAAAGTGCGAGGGGACCATGTGATCGGGCAGGCGCGCGGCAATGACGGTACGCAGCTCTGCCGATGCCGGCAAAATCTTGCCGGGGCGCGCCACCAAATAGGCAACGAGGCGCAACTCGCCTGCAATCTCGCGCGGGATGACCGCGGCCTGGGCGACGCCATCGATGGAAGTGAGCGCTTGTTCAATCTCATTCGGCTCGACGCGGAAGCCGCGAATTTTGATCTGCTGGTCGGCCCTGCCGAGAAACTCAAGCACGCCATCGGCACGCCAGCGGGCGAGATCGCCCGTGCGGTACATCCGTGCCCCCGGCGGCCCAAAAGGGCAAGCGATGAAACGTTCCGCGGTCAGGCCAGGATTCCCAAGATATCCCCGGGCAAGGCCTGCTCCAGCTATGTAGAGCTCGCCGCAAACGCCGATAGGAGCAGGCTCGAGGCCGGCGTCCAAGACATAGACGCGCGTATTCCAAATCGGGCGGCCAAGCGGAGGAACGATTGCACCGGTCAAGGGATCGATCATCGTTGCGCAGACTGTTGTCTCGGTCGGACCATAGGCGCTGGTCATCAGGCGCCCCTTGGAACCATGCGGAGCCGTTTGCCGCCTCGGGGACTCCCCGCCGCAGATCAAAATTTGACAAGACA
>CAYWHF010000162.1:0-6029 GCA_964457695.1 uncultured Methylocapsa sp. | reverse complement strand
CGCGCGCTGCGACGGCACTCCTGGCGTTTGATGGTCAGATGTATGACGCCGCGCCGGGCCGGTTGGCGCTCGACCACGTGCAGAGTCCGGCGACCGGCAACGCGACGCTCTTGGTCGTCAACAGCCTGAGCGGGAATCTGGCGACGACGGCCACGCACATCGGCACGCTCTTCGGCATCCTTTTTGATGATTCGGAGAACGCCTTCAGTTTTACGGGCACAGCCAATTGCCAGTTGAAGGTAATTCTTTCAGATGATTTCCCGCAAACGCAGCCGTTATTCTCTGCCGCCATTCCGGCGGGGCGTAGCGGGTGGTTGCACCTGGTGGGAACGCGCTCCGGCGCAGGCTTGACGGGCGCGGCTATCAACTTCAAACCGCAGGGGTCCACGCTGCAAAGAGGCTTCAACGGCGGCGGCAACCTGCATCACTTGGAAACGACGAGCACGACGTTGATCGAACCGGTCTTCCCGCCCTTCTGCTAAAACAATCGCAGCACAGCACCAGCCGTGCTGCGATTACCGAGCGAGCACTTGGGCAACGGCTGCAAGCACTTGCTCGTGACGGGTGCAGTTGCTCGCTACGATGCCACGCAGGTTGCGCAACTCCGCCGTGTTGAAACTAAGGGGCGCGCCTGTCGTATCGGTCACACGACCGCCCGCCTCGCGCAAGATCACCAGCGGCGCACAAGTGTCCCATTGATTGGTGCGCGTGGCGGTGTTGATATAGACGTGCGCCTGCCCGTCCGCAATCAACCCGAACTTCAACCCCACGCTGCCGGAACGCAGTCCTTCTTTTATTCCTAGCAATGCATAAATGCGGTCAACTGTCGGGCTGTGATGCGAGCGGCTCCGTGCCGCCACCATCTGCGTCACGTCGGTCAGCTCTGGCTATTCCTGGCCGGCGCGGGACTCATCTTTAGGACGGTGCAGCTGTTCTTCATCCGGGATGTCCAGACCGGGCTCGTATGGATGACCAAAATCCTGACGGATCCGTTTCACGATATCAAGCTCTATCATAAGGCACCGGTTTACCTGCTGCACGGCGAGCTCTTCGATTCCGAGGTCTTCGAATCTAAGGGCGCCTGAGCAGCAGCTTTGGAACTAGTCTCGCTCAGCTGATTTTGGCGGCTTGGCGCGGCGCAGACTCCCTGTAAGGCGACGGACGATCATCTCGCGCAAAATTTGGCGCCGGATCGACCGGTTCGTCGCCACGAGATCGGACCACCACCAGCCATCCTGCTGCATGGCCTTGGCGGCGGCTACGAAGCGGTCCGCGACTGCTTCGAAGTCCGCGTCTTGATAGTTTAAACTGAAGATAATTCGCCCCGTACCGATCCAGCTGAGCGCCAAGCCTTCCCTGCGCAGGTAGTATTGGAACATCCAATTATAGCGTGACGGCCGGGCGTACAAAATATTCCAAATCGACGACATGTTTTCGATCCGTACGGGAAGGTCCTCGTCCTGCATCCGGCGATTAAGCTTCTCCCTTCTTCCATTCCATATCTTATCGAGATCATGATACAGCTCGCGAATTTCCGGACTGCCGGATTTCTGCAAAAACGCATACATCGCGCCCATGACATAGGGATGGGAGTTAAAAGTTCCACGGGCAAAGCAGACGTCGGCCGGACGGTCATCGCGGTAGCGCTTCATCAATTCCTTTCGTCCGCAGACAACGCCGACCGGCAGGCCTCCTCCAAGCGTCTTGCCATAGGTCACAATGTCGGCCTCTACTCCAAAATATTCCTGCGCCCCTCCCAGCGCGAGGCGAAAACCGGTAAAAACCTCGTCAAAAATCATTACGATCTTGCCTTCGCTGCAAACGGCACGCAGCCGCTTCAGCCAAGCGGCATAAGCCCTTTTGTCGAAATGCGCTTGCCGAGCGCTGTCGACCAGCGACGAATCCGACGGCGCGGCCGCATTCGGATGCAACGCTTGCAGAGGGTTGACAAGCACGCAGGCAATGTCGCGGTGCTTACGCAACACTGCCAAAGAATCCTCCGACATATCTTTCAAAGTGTAGGTTTCATGCACAGGGGCGGGATTGCCGACGCCCGGCTGCACATCGTCCCACCAGCCGTGATAAGCACCGCAAAAACGGACCAAATGCGACCTTCCGGTGTGATAGCGCGCAAGCCGCACCGCCTGCATCACGGCCTCGGTTCCAGACATATGAAAAGAAATCTCGTCGTGACCGGAAATTTCCTTTATCCGCCGGACATTATAAGCAATCACCGGGTGATACGCGCCAAGGACGGGCCCGAGTTCCCGCACATGTTGATTTCCGCAATCGATGCACGCCTTGTAAAAATCATAGCCGAACACATTCACGCCATAGGAGCCCGTGAGATCGTAAAAACGATTCCCGTCGAGATCGGTAAGCGTCACGCCCGCGGACGACTGCAAAAAAACGCCCGCATTGAGATTCTCCTGCACCAGCCGGCTGTACTGGAACGGCACCCGATAGGCGGCCGTGAACTGAAGGTCCGAGATGCTTTCCTTGACATCCGCAGTGAGCGCGCGCGTCTTCGCAAAGCGCTCGCGGAATTCTTCAGAAAGCCTGGCAAATCCAGCCCGCCGGCGCGCGGCCACGTGTTCAGGGGGGTCGTCGGAACAAAAGAACTGCTCTTCTTCGAATTCGTAGAACGGAATGAGCGATGCGATCCGCTTCGCAATCCTGGAATGCCCAGCAAGCGAAGGATGCTTGGCTTTCGACAGCGCAAGCCTACTCTTCAGTTTCGCCAAGGCGACAACAGCGGCCGCAGCCGCTCCAGCTGCAGACGAGAAAACAAAAACGGGTTGGGACATCATAAACGCAGGGCCTATCGAGACACGATTACCATATCATGACGATTCGCTCCCTCATCGCAAGAGCCGCCCGGCAAGAGGGCCTCAATTTTGTCCTCACCAACAAGATTCCCCGGCGCTCG
The DNA here is from genome assembly GCA_964457695.1 of uncultured Methylocapsa sp. GTDB lineage: Bacteria > Pseudomonadota > Alphaproteobacteria > Rhizobiales > Beijerinckiaceae > Methylocapsa. Next base: position 3,100 of record CAYWHF010000162.1, on the reverse strand, counting down.
GCGACGCGGCTCATCGGCTGGTTTAGCAAAATCGAACAGCCATTGGTCCGCGATTTGTCGATCGGAATTTGGCGTCTTTTTTCCGATTTGGATCTCAGCGAAGCCAAAAAGGAACAATTTAAGAGCATGCATGATTGTTTCACCAGGGAGCTCAAGGAAGGCGCCCGGCCCGCCGACCCGGATCCAAAAGTGCTCGCGAGCCCCTGCGACGGCATCATTGGAGCGAATGGCGTAATCCGCGGCACCGAGCTCATGCAGATTAAAGGATCTAGCTACACGCTCGACGAACTGTTGGGCGACGCAAGTCTTGTGAGCCGCTACCGGAACGGAAGCTATGTTACGCTGCGGCTGACGTCCAGCATGTACCACCGGTTTCATGCGCCCCACGACTGCCGCGTGGAGCAAGTGACCTATATCCCGGGAGATGCTTTTAACGTCAACCCGGTCACGCTCAAACGTATTGAAAAGCTCTTTTGCAAGAATGAGCGCGCCGTGGTCCAAACGAGGCTTGCGCTGTCGGGACACCTTGTTGCGCTGGTGCCCGTTGCCGCGATACTCGTCGCAAGCATAAGGCTGCACTTTCTTGACGTCCCGCTGAGCCTCCAGTATGACGGGCCGCATATCCTTGCCTGCGATGCGCCGTATGGCAAGGGAGAGGAAATGGGCTGGTTTGAGCATGGATCGACGATCATCGTCGTTGCGCCAGAAAGCTTCGCGCTCTGCAAGAATGTTCAAGAGGGGAGCATTATCCGCGCCGGACAGCCGCTGATGCTTCTGCCTTGAGTCTGCTTAAGGATACGCGTCGATGGCCGCCCGCTCCCCATTTGCGCCAGTCTCATACCCCGATCTGCCGGAAATCGCGGGCGTGCGCTCTGCCGCTGGCAGTGCCGGTATTCGCTATCATGATCGCACCGATGTGATGCTCGCTCTGTTCGATAAGGGCACAGAGGTCGCGGGTGTCTTTACGAAGTCGAAATGCGCGTCTGCACCGGTTGAGTGGTGCCGAGCGAGGTTGAAGCGCGGAAAGGCGCGGGCGCTCGTCGTCAATTCCGGCAATGCCAATGCTTTTACCGGCCGCAATGGCGCGGAGGCCGCCAAATTCACTGCCGCGCTAGCCGCGCGGGCGAGCGGTGTGCCCGCAACCGAGGTTTTTCTGGCTTCGACGGGAGTCATTGGCGATCCGCTCGACGCTTCGAAATTCGATGGCGTTTTGGAGCAGCTCGCCGCACATGCCGCTCCCGATGGCCTGCTCGAATCCGCTAAGGCAATTATGACGACCGACACATTTCCAAAAATTGCAACCGGCACGGCGCTGCTCGGTGGCGTCGAGGTGACGCTCTCCGGCATGGCCAAAGGTGCCGGTATGATCGCGCCGGACATGGCGACCATGCTTGCCTTTATATTCACGGATGCGCCGATAGCCGCGTCCGCCTTGCAGTCAATGCTCTCGAGGAGCGTCAAAACATCGTTTAACGCGATCACCGTCGACGGCGACACCTCGACATCCGACACATTGATGCTGTTTGCGACGGGGGCCGCCGCAAAACGCGGCGCGCCAAGAATTTTTGCAGCAAACGACCGCCGCCTTGCTTCGTTTAAACAGGCGCTCGACCGCATCCTGCTCGACCTTGCCCACATGGTCGTAAAAGACGGCGAAGGCGCGCGCAAATTCGTCGAGGTGGAAGTGACCGGCGCGGTCTCGGCATCTTCGGCCAAAAAAATCGCTTTCTCGATCGCCAATTCTCCGCTTGTCAAAACGGCGATTGCGGGCGAGGACGCCAATTGGGGCCGCATCGTGATGGCTGTCGGCAAGGCGGGCGAACGGGCCGAACGCGACAAGCTCGCAATCTGGTTCAACGATGTGCGCGTTGCTCATAAGGGTCAGCGCGATCCTGCCTATGACGAGGCGGAAGTCTCCAAGCTAATGCGTTCGGCGGAAATTTCAATCCGCGTGGATTTGGGCTTGGGCAAGGGCGAAGCAAAAGTGTGGACCTGCGATCTCACCAAGGACTATGTCGCGATCAACGGCGATTACCGCTCGTGAAACTCCTGCTCGTGGCTGCCGTCGCTCTCATCGACCCGGATTGCCGCGTTCTGATCGCGCAGCGCCCGGAAGGAAAGACTCTCGCGGGCCTTTGGGAATTTCCGGGCGGCAAGGTCGAGATGGATGAACGGCCGGAGCAGAGCCTCATCCGGGAACTCAATGAGGAACTCGGGATCACGGTCGACGAGGCTTGCCTCGCGCCGCTCACTTTTACGAGCTTCGCCTACCCTGACTTCCATCTCCTGATGCCGCTTTACATATGCCGCCGCTGGAAAGGTTTTGTCGCGGCGCGCGAACATCAGGCCCTAAAATGGGTGCCGCCAAAAGAGCTTCGCGCCTACCCGATGCCGCCCGCCGACGCGCCGCTGATCCCGGCGCTTATCGACCTGCTTTGTGGCTAGGCTAGCGGGGGCGGTGTGCTTGAAATGATCGATTGGCTCTTCCATGCAGTCCGCGAAGCGGCAGGCGTAGCCAAAGCCGCGCTCTATCAAAAACTTCGTCACTGCGCTGGCCACAAGCTGGCGTGCCGGCCGGCAGTTAAGTTGAAATGCTCGGCATCGAAACAGCGGTCCAGGCAGTCCTCAAAGAGCCTGGCAAGGACGTGCAAATACGATTTTCTTGAACCTGTTGCGCTTCGCTCCAGAATCCACACTGGGCTTTCCCGCCTTCGTGATTGACGAAACCGCGACAATCCTTATTCTTCCTTTAGCCGACAGCGAGACTCTGGCGAAACAGCTTGGCGCGGACCCGTTGCTGCTGGATTGTCCGGCCAGATTAACAGCGAATCGGGCATGGCGCTTGGCCGGAAGGGCTGAAGCGGTTTGTCGGATACCTCAAAACGCTGTGAGGCGATCGTCACAATGCCTGCACAAAGCGCACTGGCTCGCCTTGCCCCGGCGTCACAAGCTCGCCCTCCCACATCACGAGCATTCCACGGATGATGGCGCCGACCGGCCACCCTAAAACCGAAGCGCCTTCCTAGGGAGTCCAGCCGCACCGCGAGGCGATCCACCGGTCGTTGTTGACCGCCCTCCGCCTTAGTTCCACGATGGTGAA
>CAYWHF010000161.1:0-6030 GCA_964457695.1 uncultured Methylocapsa sp. | reverse complement strand
TTGGGCGATCTGCGTTATTCGTATAACCGATGGTTACCTGTTGATTAATCCAGCAATTTGCGCCTATCGATTCTGCAGAAATTAATGTCCCTTGGCCGTGCTGGATGAAAAGTCCTGGGCCTATGAATTTTGCATCTATATGCAGACCTTCGAGATGCGGGCACATCCAGGCAAACAACCTAGCTTTTAATCCGAGCCGAAAATAGAAAAGATTCCTAAATTCTGGATAAAATGTCATTAATATAATAAATATTTTAATGAAATCGATTGTCTTGTGAGGTTCTTCAAGGCCGCAGATCGTGGCCCACCTTGCGAGGTCCGCCTTAAGAACACCGCCCTTATCCGCACTTAGCAGCAGAATGAGGTGGGGCGCCAGCCGAATTGAGTTGAGGAAACAACGAACCAAATAAAAATGCCGATTCTTTGCACTTCTTTGTGTCATTTAATAGTTCCACCATTCTTCGAAATATTAATCGCAAAAAAAGTTTATCACCCAGCGCAAATTTGCGGAAGAATGCCCACAAACACGGTGCCAGAAAGTCGAATCAGCCGTCCGAGAACAATGTCAGTGGCTCTTCCTCCGCGATAAAATCATAGATAGGCAATCCGCAAGACATCGTCACTTCTATTCAATGAGGCGCGGCTGGCGGCAGGGCAGGCGGTCCCGCATGAACTTGATCTGGCCGCACTCCTCGGGAAAGCGACAAGCACCGGCCACTCACTGACATGCTGCCAGCCAGGACTGTAGGGAACCCCCAATACCTTCCTCGATCATACGTTGCCGGTTGGAAGCCGGCGTCCAACCCAACTCGGTGCGAGCGCGCCGGCAGTCAAAAAATGCCTTGTGCGTACGGGATTCCCAATCCCAGTAGCCCGGAAAGCGAACCCGATCTGGATGACCCACGACAAGTTTCACCACCCATTTGGCGAGATCGGATACGTAGAATTGCCAGATGGACCGATAGTGCACTGCCAGCGTTATTCCTGCAAGCCGGTGTAATTCTTTCATATAGTCGCGCGCCGTGAGGAGTGGAACGTCGATGAGATTATAGGACCGGCCTTCAATTCCTTCCACCTGGATGCCGCGCACAAGCGCAGCGGCAACGTCTGTTACGAGAACGAACGGCAGCTTGTTCTTTCCGTCACCCCATACCTCGCAAACACTCTCCGAAAACCTGCCAACGCCCCAGTGGAACGCATTGCCGCCCCGGCCTATCACGATCCCCGGCCGAAAGATTACGACCGGAAGCCGTTGCGCGCGGTGCATTTCCATCAGCATTGCTTCGGCGGCGGCTTTGGCGCGCCCATAGTAGGTGCGGCGGGTGTTGTTGTAATCGAGCGGTGTTTCCTCCGTGATCGCGCCGGCTTTCGCACCAGCATAGTAGGAACCAATAGTCCCTGTAAAGATCAGCCGCTTAACCCCGGTGGCTATGCATGCTTCGCCAATTAAGCGCGCCGGCTCAACGATGCTCCGCAGACTCTCATCCCATGTTTTAGCCTCGGAAGTTGCCAGGTGGTAAACAAATTCGATCCCCTGTATCGCGACTTTTAGGTCAGTCTCATCGCGCAAGTCACCGCGAACGATTTCCAGACGATTGCTGTTTAGTTCTTCGAGCGCCTCACCTGAGCTCCGCATCATTGCCCGAACGCAATAACCGGCATCCAACAATTGCCGGATCAATTCGCGGCCGATGAAGCCCGAGCCCCCGATTACAAGGATTGTCGGCTGAGCGGCAAGCGGGCTGCTGGGGCGTGGCAGAGGTGCAGCCGCAGGCTCAACATTAGCCGCCCGAGTTATTTTCGTGCACCAGTCGACGACGTCGCGTCCGAAGCCGCCGTCGATACGTCTGTCAAGCGGTTCGTCCGTGCGCAGCCCAGAGTAGAACGCTGCAACGCTGTCGAGGATCGAGACCTGATAGGGATTGCCGCGCTGCTTCAGTTTAAGCCTTGACAAAATGTAATCCATTAGCGCCGACCGTGCCTGCGATCGGAGCTGCTGGGCGAGCGACCGGCTTCGCCAGTAACGGTCGAGGTCGGTGCTAAGGGGAGTGCGCCGGTCGACCGTACAGGTATTCGCTTCGAAGTCGGCCGTCGCTGATCCCAACAGACCCCGGACGCTAATAGTTCGTTGAGCGAATCCCGGCCCTAAATTGATGTTGATGTCTACGGCCGTGCGGCCAACGGTCGTGTGTATGCGCCAACGGCGGAACATGTGAACCCCGCCAGGCAAATCGAATCTCCGATCGGGTGTGACTGAAACGTTCTCGGGAGTGCCCACGAGGTCTAGCAAGGCCGAAAGCAGGTGCGGACCGATTTCAAGAAGCGCGTTTCCCGGTGCGCCGAGCATCCAAGAATCGAACGGGCCGAAGCGAATCTGCCCGAGTTCGAAGAAGTGATTGAAACTTACGTGGTCAAGCGGCCCAAGGGCTCCTGAGCAAACGACATCCCGCAGCCGCCGGTAAGCACCTGAATAGAGAAAATTATGATTAACACCGATGCGCAGTCCCTTGTCGCGTGCTATCGCTAGAAGCTCGTCCGCCGCGTCAGCTGTCGAGCACATTGGCTTTTCGAGGAAAACGTGAATGCCAGATTGAAGGGCAAGCTTGGCCAATGAATGGTGAAGATCCGGCGGAACGAGCACATGAACGGAATCAAGACGCTGATCTTGAAGCATAGACTCCAATGAATCGAACGCCGCAGCTACCCCCCAAGCGGCCGCGAATGATTGTGCGCTTCGCAGATTTGCATCGCAAACACTTACGAGCTGGACTCCTTGCGCAGCTCGGATCGCGCGGGCATGGAATTCGGCGATATATCCCGTGCCCACGATGGCCGCACGGACAAGCTGTGGGCCAGAGCGCGGCAATATCGCTTGGATCGCTGATTTTGCACTCATTCTATCCCTTTCGTTCTGGCATTGCGCATAATGACGTCACTTGTACTCGATGAGACGCGCCTTGCGGCTGAGTAGACGGTCGCACATGAACCTGACCTGGCCCCAACTCTCCGGGAAGCGCGCCAGCAGCTGGAACAATGCGAGCGTTGCGCGATGGCTCATCGGACCTGGGTTGCGCACCATTTGGCGAATCATTTGCCAGGGGTAGATGAGCCACGCGGCCCATCCCCAGGGTCCCAACGTCAAGCCGGCCGCTAGGCACGCCAGCGGCAACCATATCCCCCACAGCCACGCGCGGCGCGATTCCCAGACGAAAAGGCGCTCGGGCGGGGCTCCGTGCAGATGGGCGCCCTGCGCGAACGCGTAGCCGCACCGCAGTGCGCGCTGCCACCACTGGCGAAAACGCGTGATGGCCGCATCGTGCAGCGCCATCTCGGTGTCGAGCCGCCAAATACGCCAGCCCTTTGCGCGCAGCCGCACGCACAGCTCATTGTCTTCAGCGGCAATCACATCCTCCCGGTATCCGCCGACGGCCTTGAGCGCCACTGCGCGCATCATCGCGATTCCGCCGCACGCGCGCAACTCGCCCACCGGCCCCTCCCATTCCCGGTCGCACAGCCAATTGTAGATCGATCGCTCCGGGAAGCGCTCACGCAGCCGGCCGCACACAGCGCCGACGTCTGCACGCGAGTTCAGGAAGGAAACGGCAAATTCGGCCCAGCCTTCGGTCAGCTCGCAGTCTCCATCCACGAACTGCACGTAAGCAAGATCAGGCGCCAGTTCGCGCAGCCGCCGGAACCCGGCATTGCGCGCCCGCGCAGCGGTAAACGGCAGACTCATGTCAAGGTCGACGACCTCATGGCCCCGTTCGCGCGCCCATTCCGCCGACCCATCGACTGAGCCCGAATCCACATAGACTTTTGTCCTGGCCTGCGACATTGACCTGAGGCACTGTCTCAGACGATTTCCTTCGTTACGTCCGATCGCCACCGCACCAAAATCCATGATCCTGCATCCACCTAGAGCTGCTTTACGAACGACACCTTGCGTAAATGTGTCAAGTTTGGCGTGGCCAATTGAGCCAAGGCGGCCCCTAACGGACAGCAACCAACCAACTTCAGGCGGCGCAGGTGGTGCGGATTATCCTTAACAAGGTTGCACACGAAGCGCCCACTTATTAGGAAGATCTCAGACTAAAATGGTGACAGCGAATCCAGCCAGCCAACCGGCGGGCCACGCTCCAAGCAAAACAAGTTCCATGACGAAGTTATTTAGCCGGTGGCGGCGGTTAAACCAGAAAACGCAAAACCATATTGGCGTCAAATGGAACGCGACCCCGACGATTGCTCCGGATATACCATAGCACCAGTATAGCAACGGGACTAACGTGAAAAGAGAGAGAGTTCTTACCAAATTAATGGCCGCCCCGTACTGCGCGTGGCCAAGGGCTACATAGGCGCTTTGGGCCAACCCGTATCGCGCAAACACTAGGCCAAAAGACAGCCACTGCAACATTGGGCCCGCTTGCGCGTAGCGCGCGTCGTAAAGGTGGTCTATTATCCATCCTCCCGTGGCAAATAGGAACCCGGCGCCGCCGACCAGCATCGTGTCCAAGGTCCAGCGGAACTGCGCATAAACTGCCCGTAACCGGTAAGGCTGTTGGCGGACAACCTGGCTGAACGCCGGCAAAGTAACGGATCCGAAGAGACGATTGGCCACGTCCTGACCGACCATCGCGAGGTTCGACGCGAGAGAGTAGTAACCGAGCATAGCCGGATTAAGCCACCCACCCAACAACAGACGATCGCCATTTATCGCAAGTGCAGTGAATGCGGAGGAAACAAATGACCACTTTCCAAAGTTCCTTAGTTCACTCAAAGCCTCCCGGTTCCAGGCGAAGCCATCCGCGGGGCCGCGAAACCAGAAGTGACTGAGAAGTGCGGTCAGTGTGGAGCCTACTAGGCTCCCGGCGACGAAAGCCCAAATAGAACGGGTCGCGAAACCCGAAACCAGCGTCACTACCAGTGCGGCGCACTGGGAGAGTAGCTCCATCAATGTAAGACGCTTCAGATCCAGATCGCGGTGAGCGGTGACTGCCTTCATAGAAAAAAAACCGAGAATAACAGCCGAAAATGAGGTTGCCGCAATCACAGCCGGTAGGGCCGGGTCCAAGTAAACCGAGCCCGCGGGGACCCACCCCCGACTCGCAGCCTCACGCAAAACGCCAGCGCCAATCACACACAAAACCCAGATCAGGCCTCCGCGCGCAACCTGCAACGTCCAGGCAGTATTGAGGAATAATTGATTGGTACCGTTTGGACTCCGAATAACAGCCTGCCGCAAGCCAATGTCAGAGAGCAATGTTACCAAAACAAGCGCCGCCGTAGCCAGAGCCAGAAGGCCGAAGACTTCCGGTGCAAAAATGCGCGTCAGCGCGAGACTTCCACCTAACCGCAGCACCAGGCTTAGAAAGTGACCTCCAAGGGTCCAAAGCCCCGCATGGACGACCTTCGACTTCAACGAGCCGACCAGCCACAGACCGTGTTCCACGGTGTTTGCGTCTGGCATGGGTTCGGGAGTGCCTACCCACGGGCCGGAGGCTGTTGCACAGGCTGTGAGCTGATCACCGCCTGGGGTACGAGCGGGTGGCGCGCGGCGCTTCGGATTGTCCAAGCAAAACTCCTTTAAAAAACAAGGTCCACGGTGTGAGTTACGTGTTCGAAAGAAGACCGATCATACGGATCGGTATGAGCAACTGTATCGCAGCAAAAGCAATCCGATCATATGTGTAGCGTGTAAATTTTAGAAAACCTTGAGCCGGAGAAGAGCAAAAGCTAGCCAAACAACGCAAAAAACTCAACTACCCCAAACTGCCCGATCGCGATAATCCATCGACGATCAGTCACGCTGAGACCCTTGCCAGTGTCTTGGCCGTACACGTGGGCATACCCCCATCGTCCCCATCCGAAGAGGAATCGTTGAGATAATGAACGAAGCTCGCCCGGCCAAGACTAATTCGATGGCCGGGCATATTGATTCTCGATCACGGTTTCGGCGGCGTCGATTTCGGCGATCGTGAAGAACTCGACGACGAGCTTTCTCGTTTCGCGCGCGAGCCGTTTTTTATCTAATCT
>CAYWHF010000160.1:0-6030 GCA_964457695.1 uncultured Methylocapsa sp. | reverse complement strand
AAACCGCCGTTAGAGTGAAATTTTAATGGTCGGATGATTTGGTAGGGCAGGAAAAAATTGGCCTCGGGCGGGTTGTTTTCGGAGGCAAGCACTTCCTGTTTTGGCGCCTCGACAACAAGGACGCGATTGTCGAGGAAGACGACATTTTCGATGAAGGGATATTTGAAATGGAGGCCCGGGGTGGTGACGAGACCCCGCCCGGCTACTGGCTCTCCGAACCGCAACACGATTGCCTGTTCGGTCTGCTCGACGGTAAATGCCGCGGATAGACCAACAATAAATATCACGACAAACGCTGCGATGGCAGCAAACGTGGCGGCGCCCTTCATTTGCGGCCTCCTTGGGCTGTGCTTGGCGGTAAAGCGCCAAGCGGCAAATAGGGAACGACACCCTGACCTTGGCCCGCGCTCTGGTCGATAATAATCTTGTTCGCCGCACCGAGCACGCGTTCCATGGTCTCAAGATAAAGCCGCTCGCGTGTCACATCGGGTGCTTTCTTGTATTGCTCATAGACCTGGTTAAAGCGGGACACTTGGCCGGTCGCTTCGGCAACGGTTTGGAGCCGGTAGCCTTCCGCCGCCTGAACAATGGCCGCGGCTTTGCCTCGTGCCTCGGGAACAACCTTGTTCGCATAGGCTTCCGCCTCGTTGACCAGGCGATTCTGATCCTGCTGGGCGGCAATGACGTCTTTGAATGCGCCGATGACTTGCTCGGGCGGGTCGACGGATTGCAATTGCACCTGCAATATAAGTATGCCCGCCTTGTACTCGTTGAGGACTCTCTGCATGAGCTCCTGCACGTCTCTCTCGATGGCCGGGCGTTCGGTGGTCAGAATGGGCAGGATCTCGCGGCGGCCAATGACCTCGCGCATAGCGCTCTCTGCGACCGCCTTTACGGTTTCGGCTTGATTTGCAACATTGAAGGCGAAGTCTTCGGGACGGACAGGGTCGATCTGCCAAATCACGACAAACTTCAAGTCGGCGATGTTGTTGTCGCCGGTCAGTATCAGGCTTTCTTCGGGCACGTCGAGCTGCACTTGTGCATTTGTCGTGCGCATGTCTTGACGCGAGGCAAAGCCGATATTGATTATATTGCGGTTGGTGACTGGCAGCTTCTCGACGCTCCCCACGGGGAACGGAAAATTGTAATTCAACCCGGGCCCGGTTTTCCCGATATATCGGCCGAAAATTTTCTTGAGCCCCACTTCATTTGGGCCGACCGTGTAAAATCCGGACACGAGCCAAACGATTGTGCCAACGAGCACCAAGGCAAGCAGACTGCGTCCGCCCATGCCGCCAGGCGCGGGGACCCATTGTTTGAGCTTCTCCTGGGCGCGCCTTAGAAACTCTTCAAATTCGGGCGGCGGTGCGCCCGGCTTCTGCCCCCACGGCCCCGGACTGCCAGGTTTCCAGGAACCGCCATTTCCGCCTTCATTGCTCCACGGCATGAGACTCTCTTTCGCAGCGAAGGCCGGCAAAGCCAGCCAAGTTTCAACCGGTTTCCGTTTCCATATAGAAGAGCTCCGGTTCGACTACAATGACAAGCAGCCGCGCCGGTCAAAGTCGACAAAGGCGAACGTTGCCTCGTCCTTGGCCGTTGGCCGCGGCCTAACTCGGCAAGTCTCCATCCAATCCGACCAATCGATGACCGGAAACCGCACGCTGCCTCTCGGCGCAACATCGACGAGGGTCAGATGCATGCGTTGCACGCGGCCAATCAAACTTTCGTAAAGATTTCCGCCGCCGGCCAATATCACTTCCTCCGCGCCGAGAAGCTTGGCCCGCGTCTGAGCCAGATCGAGCGCGGTCTCAAGGTCATGCACCACATGGATGCAGCCGCCCCCGCTTCCGCCGCGCGGCGGTTCAAACGTAAGGTCGCGGGTAACCGCGATCGTCTCGCGCCCGGGCAAAGCACGGCCAATCGACTCGAGAGTTCTGCGTCCCATCAGCACGGGCTTGCCCATGGTAATTTCGCGAAAGTGTTTGAGGTCGCTCGGCAAATGCCACGGCAGGCCGCGTCCGTCGCCAATCACGCCATTTTCGCCGATCGCGGCGACGATCGCGAGCGGCAGCGGCAATTCCGCGCGCCCGAGACTGGAGCCCGACGGCTTGGCCTTGGCGCATTCATTGATTTGCAGCCCGTTGGCCATGGCTTCTGCGCTTCCGGTTCGCTTCCTGCTGGGATTTTTTGCGCGGCTTGGCGCGGCCAAGAGCCGCTTTGCGAATTGCTGCTGCCGAAAAAGGAATTCCACCTGCACATAGCTTGCCTAAGGCGGCAAGCCCATATGTCACTTTTATTTTTTCTCGCGCAGGAAAATGAACAGGCCCGCGCCAACAATCAGTCCCGCACCGATGACCGTGTGCGGGCGAGGAGTCTCCGCGAAAATCAAGAGGCTGAATAGCGTTGCCCAAAGCAGCGACGTATAGCCGAAAGAGGCAATGAAATTTGCAGGCGCGGCGGCGAAGGCGCGAATGAGACAGAAATGGCTCGCAATTCCCGCAAACCCGAGGAAAACCATCAGCCCGCAAGCGGCGGGCGCCGGCACTATGGCCAAAAAGGGCAGAAATCCGCCACAGAATAAAGTCCCCGCAAGCGCCGTGTAAAACAAGGTTGTCAGCGACGAATCCGAATTATGCAGAAGCCGGGTCGTAATCTGATAGAGCGCATTGGAAATCGCCGCCAAAAGGGGAAAGAGCATGGAAACCGAGATCTCCATCCCCGTCAGGCCGATAATGACCCATACACCAATCAACCCTGTGACTACGCTCGTCCACGCGGCGGGCGTTACGCGCTCATGAAGGAGAACGCCGGAAAGCGCGGTCACGAGCACGGGCGCCACCCACACAATGGCGTAAACGTCCACGAGCGTCATAAATCTGAGAGCCAGCATTACGAACAATGTCGCGCCGAGCAGAAAAATCGATCGCACCATCTGCAGTGCCGGGCGGCGGGAAATCAGAAGCCGCGGATCGCGCCAAGCAAGCAATAGACCGGCCAGGACAATGTGAACGAAATAGCGGACAAACGCGATTTCCGTGACGGGATAGCTTTTGACCAAAATACGGGCGGTCGAATCCTGCCAGACAAAAAGACAAGTCGCGGCGAGCATCCAAAGGATCCCGTTCCTGACCCCCCGGCCGCTTCCCAAAACCGGCGGGTAGGAAATCGCCTCATTTTTGGAAGCTGTTGGATCGCCGGCCGACGCGTCCGCAGCTGGCAGGGTGCGGGTCATGCAATGCTCAAAAGAATAATTCCGGAATGGGCAATTTCAGACGCCGCCGCTGCGCCCCGCTCATCCGGAAACGAGCTTCAATCCGCTATCGAGGGCCGCGATAACGTGGCTGAGATCATGACCGTGTTTGAGAACAAGGCCGGTTGCCGTAATCACCGCATAGGCACCCTGCTGGCGTGCGAGCCGCGGGTATTTCTCGATCCTGTAAAGCGCAAATTCGCACGCGCGCCTATAGATGGAAAAGACCGCCTTCTGGGGCGTAAAATCGATCGCATAATCCCGCCATTCGCCATTGCCAACTTTGCGGCCGTAAAGTTTGAAGATTTTTTGCAGTTCGTCACGGTTAAAGGAAATAACGTCCGCCGCACCGGCTGGAGCGGGGCCAATCCTGGAGAAGGTCTGGCTGAAGGCACCTTTGCCTCTCCGGGAGGTCTGCGGTTTTGGATCTTCTTGAGCTGCCTCCAAATCATTCATGGCTGTCCGGCCCCGGGTTAAAAATTGATGTTTGTTCTCATCGTCGCCGGAAGTTGGAAGGACGGCAAGCATTCTTTTGCGGATTTTGGGGGAACAGGCCTTAACGGCAGTAGGATTGCGGCATTTTTTGCGGTTGCGAAGCGAAGGGAGGTTGCGCCGCGCGATTAAAGGCCCTTGCTTCCTACGGCTCCAAAGCCGATATCCCCGCCCGTGCGGGGCAGCGACACAAAATTTAGCGCAATCCCCAAGGAAAACTCACCAAACCGGAAAGGAGGCCGCATGACAATGCCGGACGCCGCGGTTCAAAGCGAAGCTTTTCAAGCAGATGTCGCCAAATTGCTGCATCTTTTGGTGCATTCCGTCTATTCCGATCGCGACGTATTTTTGCGCGAACTTCTGTCCAACGCGGCCGACGCCTGCGAAAAATTGCGTTACGAGGCGCTTGCCGAGCCGGCTCTCGCTCCAAATCCCTTCGCAATCCGGATTTCAATCGACCAGGATGCACAATGCCTGACCATCGAGGACAATGGCATTGGCATGTCCCGCCAAGATCTCACCGAGCATCTGAGCACCATCGCACGCTCGGGAACCCGCGCTTTTCTGGAACAGCTGGGCGAGGCAGGAGATACCGCGGGAGACGCAGACAAGGCAGGCGAAAGACTCGATCTCATCGGCCAGTTTGGGATTGGTTTTTACTCGGCATTTATGGTTGCCCGGCGCGTCGACGTATTTACCCGCCGCGCTAGCTCAAACGAGGCATTCCACTGGAATTCGGAGGGCAAAGGCACATTTTCGATTGAGCCCGCGGCACCGGAAGAGGCCCCTGCTTCAGGCACAAGGGTTGTCCTTCATCTCAAGGACGAGTCCAAAACCTATCTTGAACGAGACCGGCTCGAGCAAATTGTTCGCGAACATTCAAGCGCGTTGACAGTGCCGATCGATCTCATCGAGAATAAGGGCGCGGACCCGCGCCGCCTGACCGACGGCGCGGCGCTCTGGATGAAACCGAAGGCCGCAATTGAGCAAAAGGATTATACCGATTTTTATCAAATGCTTGGCGGTGTTTTTGATGAACCAGCTTTAACAATTCATTGGCACGCCGAAGGCCGCCACGACTATGTTGTCTTAGCGTTTGTGCCGGGCTCCCGGCCATTCGATTTGTTCGATCCCACCCGCCCAAGCCGGGCCAAGCTCTACGTTAAGCATGTGCTCATCAAGGAGGACGCAGAGATTGTCCCGCGGTGGCTGCGGTTTGTGCGCCTCGTGGTTGATTCGGCCGACCTTCCGCTCAATGTTTCGCGCGAAACCATTCAAGAAAGCCCGGTCTTCGCCGCTGTTCAGAAGGCTGTCACCAATCGCCTCCTGCAAGAGCTCACCAAGCTTGTGGAAGCCGACAAAGGAAAATTCGCGAAAGTTTGGGACAATTTTGGCAGCGTATTGAAAGAGGGGCTTTACGAGGATCCGGGAAAGCGCGAAGCCTTGTTTGGCCTTGCTCGCTTTGCAACTTCGGCTCATCCCAGTGGCGGCCGCAGCCTCAAGGATTATGTCGCGGAGCTGCAATCCAATCAGACTGCAATTTATTATCTTCTGGGCGAGGATCTCGACCGCCTCTCCAACAGTCCTCAGCTCGAAGGATTCAGGGCAAGAGGCATAGAAGTTTTGCTTTTGCCGGATCCGGTGGATGCCTTCTGGGTCGCGACGGCGGCAGGGTTCGACGGCAAGCCATTAAAATCAATAACGCAGGGCGCGGCCGACATAAAATCTGTTCCGCTCAAGGAGCCAGTAAAGACCGGCGCGGCAGAGGCGGAACAACCGGCGGCGGCTCTTGCAACTCTTTATGCGCTCATGAAACAGGTTCTCGGTGAAGCGGTGGAAGATGTGCGAGCATCCGACAGGCTGTTGTCGAGCCCCGCCTGTCTTGTCGCTTCGGATCGCGGGCCGGATCGCCGCCTCGAGCGGCTGCTGGCCGACAGCGGCCGGCTCGCGATGGCTTCGAAACCGGTCTTTGAAATCAACCCCGCGCATCCCCTGATCCGGATGCTGGCTTCGAGAATAAGCTCACCCAACAAAGAAAAGCTTGAAGACATCATATGGCTCCTCTTTGATGAGGCGCGGCTTATGGAAGGGGAAAAGCCTGCCGATGCCTCGTATTTTGCCGCGCGGCTGACCCGGATTCTTCTCGAAGCGGCAAGTGAGCGCGCACCGTGAGCTCGCAGTCAGCGATCGCCGAGGGGCCTAATTTCGGACCAGAAATGCCGCGGGAGCGGGCGCAACGCGCAATCGCATTGCGCTTTTCTGCAAACGGCATAGCGAGGCCTCACGCC
>CAYWHF010000159.1:0-6057 GCA_964457695.1 uncultured Methylocapsa sp. | reverse complement strand
TTGAGCTCAAGGCTTCCGG
The DNA here is from genome assembly GCA_964457695.1 of uncultured Methylocapsa sp. Taxonomy (GTDB): domain Bacteria; phylum Pseudomonadota; class Alphaproteobacteria; order Rhizobiales; family Beijerinckiaceae; genus Methylocapsa. The sequence goes on along the minus strand of CAYWHF010000159.1, from coordinate 6,038 downwards.
GGACGCAAACAAGGTTGGGCTTGGGGGAATGGGTTTGGGGCATGACCGGGTCCTCGCCGGACATCCGGAGGCCGATGTCCTCGGTCATGCGATTACCGAGGCGCTGCTCGGAGCCTTGGCTGATGGCGACATCGGCAGCCATTTTTCTCCAAGCGACCCGCAGTGGCGCGGCGCTCCATCCCGGATCTTTCTTGCCGCCGCAGCGGCGAAAGTGCGCGCGCGCGGCGGAGTCATTGCGAATATCGACGCCACCATTGTCTGCGAACGGCCGAAGATTGGACCTCACCGTGACGCGATCCGGAAGAATCTCGCCGAGATCATGGAGATTTCGATCGACCGTGTCGCCGTCAAAGCAACAACCTCGGAACGCCTTGGATTTACCGGCCGCGAGGAGGGCATAGCTTCGCTTGCCATCGTCACCATAAGGCTGCCGATTTGAAGCAGCCTCCAGACTCGAAAAGGTTTTTTTTGTCATGTAAAGTAAGATGACGTTACGCTGAATTAGCCTTATTGCGATTCTTTGTCTTTTCCCGTTCGAACGCTAAATGATTTACGCGCGGCATACTGTGCATCAAAACTTGCCTCTTCAGGCTTTATAAAAAATTTTCTGTGACAATATCCTTTTGAAGCGAACTTCGCGATTCGGATCATGGATTTGGCCAGAAATCGCGCTCCGGCTCCATAATATTAATAGAATGCCGAATTATGAATAGAATGCCGATAGAATGACCACGCTCTCGACTTATTTATCGATCACCAACAATATGGTCCGATGGCTTACGGCCACGGCGCAAAGCCCCGCGGTGTCGGTTGCAACCAAATATTTCGAGGACAATATCGGCAAGGTCACGTCGGCCAATGAGCTCGTGAGCAACCCGCGCCTCTTTAATTACGCCATGACGGCCTTTGGCCTCGGCGACATGACCTATGCGCGGGGCCTTATGAAGCAAGTGTTGGCGCAAGGCGTGCACAGCGGCAATGCACTCGCAAACACGCTTCCCAACCTGAACTACCGCGCCTTCGCGAATGATTTTGACTTCGCCGATCATGGATCGAGCACAACGGCCTCGCCCGCTCTGGTTGCAGATGTTGTCAACCGCTATCTCGAAAATTCGCTCGAAACCACCCAAGGACAAACGGACCCAGGCGTAGAGCTCGCCCTATATTTTCACCAAAAGGCTCCGAATATTACGACCATCTATGGAATTCTCGCCGACAAGAAGTTGCTCACGGTTGTGCAGACCGCGCTCGGCATTTCGCCCTTGACGTCGGCGGAGCCCATCGACACCCAGGCACATCTGTTATCCGGGCTTATAAATATCTCAGACTTCAAAAATCCGGCAAAACTGGAATCCTTCATCGAGAGATTTGCGGCTTTGTATGATTCCAATAGCGGGTCGAATGGAGGGCTGGCTTCTTCTGGTTCTAATGTCCTTTCGTTGTTTAATTCATTGGCCGCAAGTTCGGATGGTGGCGGACTCGGCACCTCGCTCTTGCTACAAGCTCAAAACATTAAATTTAGCAGTCTTTAAAAGACTAGCCTTTCTTGGAAGTAGGAACTCGAGCAGGAAATTCGCTGGAGCAGGAAGCGTTGGTCCGCGAGCCGCATAACGATCTGTTTCTATTAGAAGAACGGAACCGCTGCCAACCCGGGGCAGGTTCCCGAGGCCTTTTGGGCGCGATTTTGGCAGGGATTTTTCAAGACCGGGGTATCACGGGGAGGACCATGAAGCGCGTATTGTGGCGCCCAAAACTTCACCCGCGCATGTCGGCGCCCGCAAGGCCGACGCCGATATTTTGCTGCCGGGCGATTTCGAGTTTGACAGCCGTCCAATAGCGGGCCGTGCGCACCCCATCGATGCACCGGCCCCGGACCCTTTCGCGTGCCTCAAAATAAGCGTGCTCGTTAAAAGTGTCGATGAGGCGGCGGGAGTCGGTCAAGATTGCCGCTTTCCATTCCGTCTGGCGGGTCCATCCAAAAAGCATAGCTAACCTCTGCTCAACCGGTGGGTGTACAACCTATATACAACCATACAGAGCAGAAATCAACTAACAATTACACACTACAACCTGTCCGAGCAAACTGGGCGCGAGTTTATTTCTTAACCTGTGCAGATATATCCGGCTGGGCGGAAGGAAAAACACCCAAACCCTCGAGAGGTAGTTTTCTAGCTAAGCTTCGCCGTTTGCGGCGCCGCGACGGGCCGATCAGCGCTGCTCGAGTTCGATAAGGGTTCCGGCGCAATCCTTGGGGTTCAAGAAAAGCACCGCATTCCCATGTGACCCAATTTTGGGAATACCATCTCCAAGGACATGCGTGCCCGTGCCGATGATCCGTTCGCGCGCCGCCAAAATGTCCTCAACTTCAAAACAAATATGATGCATGCCGCCGCCAGGATGCTTGGCCAAAAATCTGGCGATCGGAGACTGGTCCCCGAGAGGCTCGATCAGTTCAATTTTGGTATTTGGAAGCTCGACGAATACCACGCTCACGCCATGGTCCGGCAGGGCGACAGGGCCGCTCACCTTCGCTCCAAGTGTGGCGCGATAGAATCTGGCTGAGCCCGCAAGATCCTCGACCGCGATAGCGACATGATTCAAGCGCCCAATCACCTTATTAATCCTCTGCTTGATCACACTTCAACCACGAGAACCTGGACCGCCGGCCGCTTGCCCCAGGCTGCCGCGACGGCTTCGCCTACCGCCTTGCCGATCGCGTTGGAGACGACATCTGCGTCGCGCCGCTTTGGGCGAGGCAATTGGTCGAAGGTCTGGAAGAGCGCGTCGTCGACGATCGAGTCGATTGCGGCACCGCCTCCCGTTCGCGCCGGTATCCCGGCGGTTACAACGTCCGGCACCCCGGCAAGTTCACCCTTCGCAGTGACCGCCAGCGCGATGGTCACGATCCCCGAAACCGCAAGCTTTTGGCGCGTTCTTAAGGCTTCGTCGCTAACGGAGATAAGGCTATTGCCATCCTTGCATAGGCGGCCGTTGGGTACCTTGCCGACAATTCCAGGTGTTCCCGGCGCGAGCAGCACAAAATCACCGTTGCGGGCCGCGATGACATGCTCGACCCCCTGCGCTTTGGCAAAGGATGCGTGTTCCGCAAGATGCAGATCTTCGCCATGCGCAGGAATCGCGATATAAGGCTTTGTCCAAGAATAAAGTTGTGCCACTTCGCCGCGGCGGGGATGTCCCGACGTGTGAACGAGCGCGGCGCGATCCGTGACGACGTCAATGCCGGAACGTATGAAATTATTGATGATGCAGCCGACCTCCCTTTCATTTCCGGGAATCGTGCGCGACGAGAAGATGACTTTATCGCCTTGGTTGAGCGTAACCACCGGATGGTTGCCCCCGGAAATCCGGGCGATTGCGCCGCGGCTTTCGCCCTGACTTCCAGTTGCAAGAATGACCACCTTATCTCGCGGCAGTTGCGAAAACATGTCCTGCGACAAAAATTCTGGTATGCCATCGAGATAACCGCACTCGCGTGCGACAGCGGCGGCTCTTTGCATCGCACGGCCAACCAGCACGATGCTACGCCCCGCCGCTTTGGCGGCCTCGGCGACGGCTCGAATGCGCGCGACATTCGAGGCAAAAATGGTGACGATGACACGGCCTGAAGCCGTTGCAATGATCTCCCGCAATGTCAAGGCAACTTCGGCTTCCGATGGGCTCAAGCCGTTGCGGAAAATGTTCGTCGAATCGGATACAAGCGCCAAAACGCCCTCCGCGCCGATGGCAGCAATGCGGGTTTCGTCGGTTGCTTTGCCGGCTCCGGGGGAAGGATCGATTTTCCAGTCGCCAGAGTGAAGGATTGTCCCAAGCGGCGTACGGATGGCAAGAGCGCAGCTTTCTGGGATGGAATGCGCCACGCCAACGAATTCAATGTTGAAAGGCTCGACCGCCTTAGACTCGCCTTGCCCGACAATGTCGAATTGAACATTGGGGGATCCCAGTTCGCCAAACCGTTTGGCATCAAAAAGCGCAGCAGCGAAGCTCGTCGCATAGAGCTTGCATCCAAGCCTCGGCCAGAGTTCAGCGAGGGCGCCGATATGGTCCTCATGAGCATGTGTGATTACGAGGCCAGCCAAATCGCCACGCATCCTTTCGATAAAGCTTATGTCTGGGATGAGGAGATCGATTCCGGCAAGATCGGGGCCCGCAAAAGCGACGCCGCAATCTACCGCAAGCCATTTCCAGCTTCCTTTGCGGCCATAGCCGTAGAGGGCGAGGTTCATGCCGATTTCGCCGAGGCCTCCGAGCGGCACAAAGACGAGCTCGTCATTCCTATTGGTCATGTGAGACCCTTGCTCGGTCGGTGCTGCCCACGGTACAGTAGGCAGCCACAGGGAGACTTAAATTGAAAATAAAAAATATATGTTCCAAGTTTCCATCCAGGGCCGCGACGGTTCCAAATCAGGATATGCGATCTACTCGGGCGCCAGTGAAGCTGGCCTTCGTGCTTCGATGTAGACGCTTTCCTCGTGTCGTTCGAAAAGGTCGAGATTCCCTGGCTCAGCTATAGTCGTTTGGCCTGCAGGTAGCACGACCGGATCGACATACCCCTCGTTAACCAGCAGCTTGGACAATGATTTTCGTGCCAACACGATGCTTGGAGAATTATCGTAGTTGATCCACTCCCTTGTCGGAGTTTGTCCACAGCCCACATTGATCGCTATCGGACGCATTATTCGAGATCCCTTCATTTGGTCTACGGCCTGCCCCTCCCGAGGCGTGTTAGGGAGACTGGCGCAAACACAGGACTCATCTGCCCGGCAACCCGGCCTGAACGACTGCTCCAGGCGCCAATACTGCACGAGTGAGATATGGGTTTGTTAAGAAAATGTGGTCCGCTTCAAGCCCGGTCTCACGGCAAAAAAGGGGAGTCGGCGCGAAAAAATGGCGGCACGGGTCCGATACATGTTCTCTCTATCCATTCGCCGCGATATTGAGGCTCGCAAATTGCGGCAAGAAGAAAACGTCACCCGCGTCGATCGTGTGCGCCCCTGCAGCCTGGGCGACAATGAGCCTTCCATTTGCATCAATCGTCTGAAACGTGCCTTCAACCGTGCGGGTGGGCAGGCTAACACGGATCGGCATGCCAAGCCCAGCGGCCAGAGTAAGCCATTCGGCCCGAATCGATTCAAAGTCCGCTCCGGCGGCCCAGACACCAAGCCAACGTGCCATAGCCGCCGAAAGTTTTGCGAACACCATTTCGGGCAGAGCGGGAACTCCCGTAATTGCCGAGAGATCGGTTGCCGGGTAAGTCGTATTTTTGGGATGCGTGCGGCAGTTTACGCCAATACCTGCGACGCAAGCCAACCGCTCATTGGGGAGCGTTGCGCTTTCCAGCAAAATTCCACAAAGTTTGGCGCCGTCATATAGAACATCGTTTGGCCATTTGATCTTAATCCGCGGATCTCCATGCAAAATTTCGCGCAGGGCAAGTGCGGCCGCAACACCAGCAACAAATCCGAGCTCGGCAGCTTTATGCGGCGGCGCCGGATCAAGCAAAAGCAGACTTGCATGAAGATTTCCAGGCGGGGAGAACCACACCCGGCCATTGCGGCCCCGGCCTTTTGTCTGCGTATCCGCGACGATCCACAGCCGCCCCGCATCTCCCTCTCGCCCTCGGGTCAAGGCTTCGCTGTTGGTTGAGTCAAGTTCGCTGTGCTGAACCAGACGAAATGCTTGATCGTGAGCGGATCGGGCAAGACGAAACAGAGTGACACCGAGCATGCGCAAAACTTCAAAACAGCGAGCTTGCTGCCGTTCTCGTGGGTTCGATCAGGAGGCTCGGATACGTGAACAAAAACACAACGAAGAGGCCGGTTACCGCGAGGACCGCGCGCGGAGCGAGAGCGGCTTTGTCGAATGCAGGGGCCGGCTCATCAAAATACATGACCTTGACGATGCGCATATAATAGTAAGCAGCAACTGCACTTGATAAAACACCGATGACAGCAAGCGAATAAAGCCCTGCCTGAATGGCCGCGTTGAAGACATACCATTTGGCAAAAAAGCCCGCGAGC
>CAYWHF010000158.1:5560-6093 GCA_964457695.1 uncultured Methylocapsa sp. | reverse complement strand
AGCCGCGGTTTCGTGCAAAATACGATTGAAGCCGCGCGCCTGTTCCAAGAAGGCCAGTGCCGGTCGCTCCTCCAGGAAGCAAGGCTCACCGCCGCCGATCTTGACCGCGCCAAGCCGATGTTTGACGTGGACCGGCCGCTGTTCCGGGAGTTTTTCACCACGAGAGCGCGCTATCTCGGTTTTACCGCTGCGGCATTGATGAAATCCGACGGCACGGTGCTCGATCGGGTCGACACCGGGGCAGCCGCTGGCAATGCCGTGGTACATCCGGAGCAAAGCGACTTCGAAGATGCGAGAAAAAACGAGCCCACATGCCTGATCTTGGACGAAGGCCGCACCTTCGTCGCCCTGCGCACGCTCCTCTCGTTCCAAGATACCTTTCTATATGCCGCGCGTCCCGTCGACCCTTTTACCGTAGAGTTTCCACGCCAGGCGTCGAAGCTCGTTGCGCTTTATGATGGCCTTGAAGAGCCCCGCGCCGGCCTCAGGATCGCCTTCCCCATAATGTTCGTCCTGATCCGCCCCATCAATTT
>CAYWHF010000158.1:0-5550 GCA_964457695.1 uncultured Methylocapsa sp. | reverse complement strand
TGCAGCTCGGGGGATGCATGAAGCGGCTCATAACCTGGCTCGGTCTATCCTTCGCCGATAGTCTTGTCGCTCCAATTCGTCGCCTCATCGCGGCAACCGATGACGTAGCCTCCGGCAATCTCCACGTCCAGGTGCCGGTGCGCAAATCCGAAGGCGATCTCGCGCATCTCGGCGAAACGTTTAACAAAATGACCTCGGAGCTCAGCCTCCAGCAGCACCGGCTGATAGCCGCAAGCAAGCTCATCGACGAAAGGCGCCTGTTTACCGAGGCGGTTCTGTCAGGCGTTCCAGTCGCGGTCATCGGCGTCGGCCCGAAAGGTGAAATCACTGCGCTCAATCCCTCGGCAGAAAAGTTGCTTCCACAAGGCGAGGACACCGCGGCACGATTAGCAGGCCAACCGATTGCGGCAGTGCTGCCGGAACTCGACGGAATGCTCGCCGACGCGCGGTCTCTACAATCGCGGCTCATTCAAGGCCAGCTCTCTCTTTCCCGCGGCGGCCTTGACCGTCTGTTCAACGTCAGCATCACCAGTGAGCCGAGTGCGCGGGCAGACAAGAGCTATGTCGTTACTCTTGAGGACATTACCGATCTCGTGTCTGCGCAGCGGACGGCGGCTTGGGCCGATGTCGCCCGCCGCATTGCGCATGAAATCAAAAATCCGCTAACCCCAATCCAGCTCTCGGCCGAGCGCCTGAAACGCAAATACGGACGGGTGATCGAACAAGACCGCGATATTTTCGATCAATGCACCGATACAATCGTTCGTCAGGTCGACGATATCAAACGTATGGTCGACGAATTTTCCGCCTTCGCGCGGATGCCCAAAGCGCGTCTCGAAAGCGACGACCTTGGCGAATGTGTGCGCCAAGTTCTATTTTTGATGCGCGTGGGTCATCCTAATATTTCCTTTGAAGATCAGTTGCCCAAGGAGCTTGTCCACGTTCCTTTCGACCGGCGGCTCTTGGCCCAAGCTTTGACCAATATCGTTAAGAACGCAACCGAGGGGATTGCCGAGCACACCGGCGAAGAAGGGTTGAGGGGGAAGATTTCCGTAACGGTCACCGTCGCCGGTAAGGATGTTTTCATCGACGTTGTCGACAACGGCAAGGGTTTTCCGAAGGAGAACCGGCAACGGCTCCTCGAACCCTATATGACGACGCGTGTCGATGGCACGGGGCTCGGTCTTCCGATCGTCGCCAAAATTCTCGCTGATCATGAAGGCGGACTTGAGTTGCGGGATGCGCCGGGCGGCCACGGCGCCTGGGTCAGGCTATATTTCCCCTTGGAGCGCCGTTCTGCGGCGGACGGTCAGGGCGGGGATGCGGATGCAGCGATAGTTGCCGAAGCCAAAACGGGAGGGTGAGGAGAATCATGGCAAGCGATATCCTGATAGTTGATGACGAAGCCGACATTCGCGAAATCGTCTCCGGGATTTTGGCGGACGAAGGCCATGGCACGCGCGCGGCCAAAAATTCCGACGAGGCTTTGGCCGCGATCGGCGCAAGACGGCCGACACTGGTATTTTTGGACATTTGGCTGCAGGGATCGAGACTTGACGGCTTACAGCTCTTGAAGATCGTCAAGGAACAGAACCCGATGATGCCGGTCGTCATGATTTCCGGTCACGGCAATATCGAGACGGCGGTCTCGGCAATTAAACTCGGTGCCTATGATTTCATCGAAAAACCGTTCAAGGCGGACCGCCTTGTATTGGTGGCGGAACGTGCGCTCGAAGCCTCGCGATTGAAGCGCGAACTCACCGAGTTGCGCAGCAGGACCGGCGGCACCAATCACATCGTCGGCAAATCCACCGCGATGAATCAACTGCGTCAAGTGATCGAGCGCATAGGACCTGCCAATTCCCGCATTCTGATTACGGGTTCACCCGGTGCCGGCAAGGAACTCGTCGCCCGCTGCATTCATGAGGCTTCCCACCGGGCGAATGGGCCCTTTATTGCCCTCAACTCGGCAACGATCGCGCCGGAAACGATGGAACTAGAATTATTTGGAGCGGAAGCCTCTGAAGGCAGAAACCGCAAGATCGGAGCGCTCGAGGAAGCTCATGGCGGCACGCTTTACCTTGATGAAATTGCCGATATGCCCAGGGAAACCCAGGGTAAGATTTTGCGAGTCCTTGTCGAGCAGAATTTTCTTCGTTTGGGCGGCACGACGCGGGTTTTTGTGGACGTGCGCATTCTCTCGTCAAGCTCACGTGATCTTGCGGCCTTGATTGAGAACGGTTCCTTTCGCGAGGATCTCTTTCATCGTCTTGCTGTCGTTCCGGTTCGCGTGCCTTCACTGAGCGAACACCGCGAAGATATCCCAGAGCTTGTGGCTTTCTTCATGGAGCAGCTCTCGGCAATGAGCGGCATGCCGCGGCGATTGATCGCCGAGGACGCGATGGCAGTTCTGCAAACGCATGACTGGCCAGGGAACATCAGGCAATTGCGCAACAATGTCGAACGGTTGATGATACTTGCCGCCGGCGATCCCGAAGCGGCGCTCACCGCTTCCATGCTGCCCGCGGAAATCGGGGCGCTCGTGCCTTCGACGCCCAACGGCCAAGGAGGGGAAAAGCTGATGAATCTGCCCTTGCGGGAGGCCCGGGAAGTCTTCGAGCGGGAATATTTGTTTGCCCAGATCAGCCGGTTTGGCGGCAACATTTCGCGCACGGCCGAATTCGTCGGCATGGAGCGCTCGGCGCTGCACCGCAAGCTGAAGTCGCTGCAGGTGGAATAAACGGTATTCCAGTGATGAAATGCTGCAGGGAAGTGCTTTGCGCTAGGGCGGTATCCGATCAAGCTGGTCCATACCCCACGGCTTGGAAGTAGTTTTGGCATTCCTGCCTTGGGAAGTGCTCCAGGAGTTCGCCGATGCGATTCCAGAACGCTTCAACCGTTCGCTCGGAAGCCTTTCGCAGGAGCGTCTTTAATTTCGCAAAGACCATCTCGATCGGGTTCAAGTCGGGTGAGTAGCTCGGCAAGAAGTGCAATTCGGCGCCCGTGGCCTCGATCGCTTTCCTGATTTTCGGGTTCTTGTGCGAGCCAACTAACAACGCCGCTCACGGAGTGATGCTGAACCGCTTTGCCGCCTCGCGGCAGCTTGCTCCCGCCCCGACAGCAGCTACGACGCGCGTGCGAAGATCTTCCGAATAAGGCCTCGTCATCCATGCTGGCCTCCTCCCAGCCAGCAGTTCGAATCACAGCAAAGCTTCCCTCGGAATCCTTTGCGACTCAGTTACGGTGGATAACGCGCTAGTCTAGACTAATCCCCAACCCGCTTCGTCGCTACGAAATCCAGCATACCCGTTTGCCCTGTAGCGAAATGGGCACAGTAACTGGTGTAATTTCAGAGAGAATTGAGGAAGGTGAGGAGCGCTTCCTGCTCGGTCTTGGATAATCCGAAAAAGCGGAGCGCGGGAAGCTCGGCCTCGCCTTCATGACGTTCGATCGCATCGGTGATAGACAAAGACTTCAAGTCGTGCATGAAACGGGGACGTTCACGCAGACCCCAAAGCGGTGCCGTGCGCAGCTTATTCCTGGTATCTTGAGGGCCACCCTGCACGATGCCATCGCCGGTTCCGATGTCATGCAGCAAATAATCGCTGAACGGGTGAATCTTCTTGTTGCCCAAAGCTTCGGGCACGGTGAAGGCTCCTCCATTTATAACTGTCCCAGCCGGAGCCGTGACGATGGTCTTCACGTGGCAGATGCCGCAGCCTATTTTTTCAAACAATCTGAAGCCTGTCGAGGCCGCCGGTGTCGCCGCGAGTGTCGTATCGCGAGGTGGCACCTTTGTCCCGCGGATAAATTGGGCGAAATGGTCGATCGCGGCAAGCCCTAAGCTGTCGGGAACGTCTTCGGGATCGGCGGTGATTTTGCCGATTGTTGTTGTATCGTGTGGCCGCAGCCGGTTGGTGATGCCCATTTCGTTGAGATAGGCGTCGGCGGCGAAGGAAAGCAAGCTGCCATGCTGATCCTTCCAACCGAAGCGTCCGATGCGCGTCTTCCCTGGCGCTTCCAGCACCGGTACTTGAACGGCCTCGCCCTGAATTCTTCCTTTGGTCGAAACATTCTGCCGTAAGGCGATATCGAGGAGCGTAGTATCATCGATCGCTTCGACAAAGCCGTCGCCTAGCGTGTTGAGCACGGCACGCAAGGCGCGGATATTTTCGGTTGCCGGAACGTGTTCCTGCGCTTCCGGAACAACGGCGCGATCATTTATGATCGATCGGTTGGCAATGCTGCTCGCGCCATCGTTGATTGGGACCGTCGCATTGACGAAATTGCCGTTTTGGTCGAGATGGCCGGCGCGCAATTCCGTGATCTGGCTCGCGGCGCCGCTAACCGGATTTTGATGACAGTCGGAGCATGCTCTGGCGTTGTATACCGGCCCCAATCCGGTGGTGACATCTTCACTGGTCTCGTAATTCTGCTGGTCCAAAGCAAAGGTGTCGCCTGGCGGTTCAGTGATTCCGTTGCTTTTGCTCTGGCTTCCCGGATTCTTGACAAGTGTCGGCGTATCAAAACCTGCTGGCGCCTCGGTTGGCGCCCCTGACCAGGCTGGCGCGAACCCCGCGAACCCAACTGAGGCCACACCCGAGAGCAAGAATTTGCTTAATCTGTGCCTTAAGCGGGGGTGATGAACGCCGTGTGCGGTTTTCTGTGCGGTGTGGTCAGATCGGCTCATGCTCAGCCCCAAGTCTCGCGAGATCGCCGGAAGGAGAACCTCTCACAGACAAAATTAGATCTCTTTCATAACCGTCATGTGACTTTGATGCTCCTTATCTGTGCCTTAAGCGGGAGTGATTAGCGCTGCGTGCGGTTTTCTGGGGATCAGTGCGGGCAGATCGGCAGGAGGTGCCGTGGACAGAGAGTTCGGTGATGGACCAACGCCTAGAGTTGATCAGGAGGCGGCCGGCATGACGTTCCATGCTTTACGCCGTAACGTTTATGTTGGATGCGCGAGTTTTGAAGGTTACGCCACATAGGATTAGCTGGTGGAGCGGGGCGCGAACGCGGTTCGACGTTTTTTTGATCTACGCGCCTCAGCATGGCGGGCCGAGCTGAGGCACCGGACGTCATTCCGTCATTTGGTCATGATCCTGACTGCTGCCGGCATGCCGGGCTTAAGCAAAAGTTCCGTGTTGGGCGCGGTGATGACGACATCGGTGGTTGCGGCGTGCTCATCGTCTTTCTGCGAAGGCCGGATTTGCGTCACCGTGCCGGAAAACGTCCGGTGGGAAAAAGCCTCAACGGTGAACATTGCCCTGTTACCAATCTTAATCTCATCGCCGTCCTTCGCGCTGATCTTCGCGTCGATGTGAATTGGCGAGAGACCGGCGGCAATAACAAAGAGCGGCGGCGTCTCCAAATTCGCCGCGACCGTCTGACCCAATTCAACGTTGCGCGACAGCACCGTTCCGTCAACCGGTGAAACGATATTGGTATGGCCGAGGCTAGTCTCGGCGGCGTGAAGGGCCTCCTGAAGTTGCGCGGCCTTCGCCTCGTCAGCGCGTGCCTTGGCAGCGCCGATCTCAGCGTCGATGG
>CAYWHF010000157.1:0-6099 GCA_964457695.1 uncultured Methylocapsa sp. | reverse complement strand
CGATGAAGCCGGGGTCCTGGTGGCTGAAGCCGTTGTGGTCCTGCCGCCAGACGTGGCTCGACAGCAGGTAGTTCAGCGAGGCGACGGGCCGCCGCCACGGAATGTGATTGCAGACCTTCAGCCACTTGGCGTGCTGGTTGAACATCGAGTCGATGATGTGGATGAACGCCTCGTAGCACGAGAAGAAGCCGTGCCGGCCGGTCAGGAGATAGCCCTCGAGCCAGCCCTGGCACTGGTGCTCGCTGAGCATCTCCATTACCCGCCCGTCAGGCGCCAGGTGGTCGTCCCAGGGCAGGGTCTCCGCGACCCAGGCGCGATTGGTGACCTCGAGTACGTCCTGCCAGCGGTTCGAGTTGTTCTCGTCCGGACTGAAGAGCCGGAAATTTCGTACCTCCGAGTTCATCTTCATGACATCGCGGAGGAATCGGCCCATGACCCTGGTGGATTCGACCGTAACGGCGCCGGGCGCTGTCACCTCGACAGCGTAATCACGGAAATCCGGGAGGCGCAGGTCGCGCAGGAGCAAACCGCCATTGGTATGCGGGTTGGCGCTCATGCGGCGGTTGCCCCGAGGGGCAAGCTGGGCGATCTCGGACCGGAGCCGGCCCTTGTCGTCGAAGAGTTCTGCGGGCCGATAGCTCTTCATCCACTCCTCGAGGATGCGGACGTGAGCAGGGTTATCGTGCATCTCCCCCATCGGCACTTGATGAGAGCGCCAGTAATCCTCGGTTCGCTTACCGTCGATCTCCTTCGGGCATGTCCACCCCTTTGGCGTGCGGAGCACGATCATGGGCCAGCGGGGCCGTTCAGTGAAGCCGTCCCGTCGCGCGTCGGCTTTGATGCATTGGATCTCGCCAATTACGTTATCGAGAGTGGCGGCCATGAGTTCGTGCATTTTTTCTGGCTCGCTCCCCTCGACGAAGTATGGCGTATAACCATAGCCTCGAAAGAGGTGGTCGAGTTCCTCGTGAGTGATCCGAGCCAAGACGCAAGGATTGGCGATTTTGTATCCGTTGAGGTGCAAGATGGGCAGAACCGAGCCGTCCGTCGACGGGTTAAGAAACTTGTTCGAATGCCAGCTTGTTGCCAGCGGCCCGGTTTCCGCCTCACCGTCACCGACAACACAGGCGACAATCAAGTCGGGGTTGTCGAATGCGGCTCCGTAGGCGTGCGAAAGAGCATAGCCGAGTTCGCCGCCCTCGTGCATTGAGCCAGGGGTCTCCGGCGCCACGTGGCTGGGAATGCCGCCGGGGAACGAGAACTGGGTGAAGAGCCGATTCATACCCTCCTCGTCAGGAGAAATATTCGGATAGACTTCGCTATAGGTCCCCTCGAGGTAGGCGTTGGCAACCAAGCCGGGGCCCCCATGTCCGGGGCCGGTGATGTAGAGCATGTCCAGGTTGTGCTTTTTGATCAGCCGGTTCAAATGGACGTAAATGAAGTTCAGACCCGGCGTGGTTCCCCAGTGGCCGAGGAGCCGGGGCTTGATGTGCTCCTTGGTGAGGGGCCTCTTTAGCAAGGGGTTGTCATAGAGATAGATCTGGCCAACTGAGAGGTAGTTGGCAGCCCGCCAGTATGCGTCCATCAACGCTCGTTCCGCGTCCGACAATACGTTCGCCATGATCACCTCCTCTGGCCCGCCCCATTCATGGGGGATTTTTTGAATCGGCGAGCGTAGTCCAAGGCACGGATAGGGCTTAAGGTTCGGCTGCTAACGCCAACCATTTCGGCCGTCACCGTTCCGCAACGCCCGCTATGACGACCGATAATACGATCGTCGCCTTCTCGTTTCCAGCCGTTGCGGGCTAGAAAGCGAAGCCCAAACGCAAGGTGGTGCCGGAAGCCGGATCGTCACCCGGGTTGAGGATGAACGCCCCAGCGAATGCTCATTCCCGCTTCGCCTCTTCTTCCTCTTCGTGCTCGGCTGCGTGGTATTTTCGCTTGATATAGGCGAGGCCGACCGAGGGCTTCGGAAACGACATGCCGAGTTCATCCATCGTATCAGCGACAATTTGCGACACAGCCAAATTGCGGAACCATTTGTGGTTGGCTGGGATCACATACCAAGGCGCCTCGCGCGTGCTGGTTTCCGTAATGGCATCCTCAAACGCTACAATATACTCATTCCACAGCGCGCGCTCTGAATAATCGGATTCGCTGATTTTCCAGTTGCGGGCAGGATCTTCGAGCCGCTCCACAAATCGGGCAAGCTGTTCATCCTTGCTGATGTGGAGAAAGAATTTCATGATCAAAATTCCAGTTTCCGTGAGCCCCTGCTCGAAGTCGCGGATCCGGCCGTAGCGCGCCGTCCATGTGGGCTTGTTCACCAGCTTATGGACCCTGGTAACGAGCACGTCCTCGTAATGCGAACGGTTAAAGATCGCGACCCACCCCTTTTGGCAGGGCGTGGGGATGTATTCGCCAGAGGAAATCATGCGATGTGAGGCAATGCTGCCCGTGCGCCGAGGATCAGCAATTTGCGCAGATATTTGTTGCCACGTTTGCTGATTTCGAGGAGCATCGGCTTGCCGCCGGTCGTCGATTGACGGGGAACCAGGCCCAACCATGCCGAAAGATCGCGGCCATGCTCGAAGGCCTGCCCCTTCCCGATCGCCGCGGTAAGAGCCGTTGCGTTCAAGGCGCCGATGCCGGGGATTGTCGCCAGGCGGCGCGCGTCTTCGTCCTGTTTCGCGAAGGCCACGAACTCCGCGTCGAAAGCGGCGATCCGCCGATCGAGGTCCTGCCATTGCGCGCGAGCGTCGGCGACCGAACTGCGCATCCTCCCGCTCAGGCCTCGACCCTCCGGCTCGTCCTCCAAGGTGACGAGATTTTGCTCGAGATTGCGTTTGCCCTTTGGAACGACGATCCCGCGCTCTAGCAAGATCGCGCGCAACTGGTTGATCAAAGCCGTTCGTTCGGCGACTAAACGGTCCCGCGAGCGATGCAGCGTCTGCATGTCAAGCTGGTCTTGGCTTTTCAACTCGACAAACCGCATGGTTGGACGCGTCGCGGCTTCGGCAACCCCCTCAGCGTCGCGGTCATCATTCTTCTGCGCCTTGACATAGGGCCGCACATATTCGGGCGGCATCAGCCGGACCTCGTGACCGTGAGCCGCAAATATCCGGCCGAGGTGATGCGCGCCACAGCAAGCCTCCATGGCGGCGATGCACGATGGCAGTTTTGCGGCCAACCCGATCAATGTCTCCCTTTTCACTCGCCGGCGCAAAACGACCGCACCACAGGCATTGAGGCCGACGATGCTACAAGCCGCGCGCCGCATATCCCGCACGGTCTTGGCGCTCCTCCTTTCCGTGACCAAGCTCTTCATCCATTCGCGCGCCTGATCTTCGTTGATCGAATTGGCATCCCGGTAGCGTTCTCCAAGCACAACGAAAACGTCGCGCCAGCGCCGTATCGTGCCGCGAGCCGGTTGCCGGTCCTTGGTCCATTGATCAAACAATGTGATCGGCGCGACCGCTTTGCGCACCGTCTCGACCGGCGGAAACCGGGTCGCGTATTGCGGGCGAGCAATTGATAGGCGGCATATTCCGCGCTCGCCAAATATCCGGCCAACTTCCGCCGGTCGCCATCCGTTAGCGCAACGCCATGTTTGGCTGCGACCGCATTAAGGACCGCATCAGCAACTGGCGCTATTTCCTCCATCTCCTCCATCGCAGAGGCGGTTGCTTGCCAGCTCTCAGGATCGCCAGGGCTGGCCGCGCCCGCCAAGCCCCTCAGGGCCTTATCTGTGAGGCCTGACGGGGCCAAATTTTGCGAAGCCCGGATCGCTTCAATGCGCCCCTCGACTTCGCTCAACCATGTGCCGAACCTGCGCTTCGCTTCACCCTCCGATAATGAGGCTGGCCAGCGTGCTTTAACTTCGAATTTTTGGCCGTAGAGCCGCTTGTAAATCTCGCGGCACTCCGCCGGAATGCCTTTCTTCGCGATCCATGCGCGCGTTGCTTTGTCGCGATCCAACTTGGTCATTCGCAATGCCATTTAGCCTGCCGTTTCATATTGACGGTCAAGCTGAAATGCCTATAAGATCAATGCGTTCAATATCTTGAGCTAAGCATTGGTGCCCAGGAGAGGACTCGAACCTCCACGGCTTTCACCACTGGTACCTGAAACCAGCGCGTCTACCAATTCCGCCACCTGGGCGCAATTTTTTGATAGGCGGCAAATCCAGCTTCTGTCAATCGCGACTGAAAAGGTTGTTACCATGCTTAAGGCGCTATGTCCCGAGGGGAGAACAAGCCGAGCGCTTGCTCGCAGCTTGAAGCGCGTCTTGGCGAGGCGGCGGCTCTCGTTCACGGCAGGCCAAAACCGAAGGTTTATTTTAAAGAGCCGGACGAACCAATCATCGGCGGCATTGGCTGGATCCCGGAATTAGCCCAGATTGTTAGGCGCATCGCGGATTGGCGAAGGCTCACTTGGCAGTTCGCCGCCGGCGATGCTGGCAGCAAACGTCTACACCCCAACCAGTCTCCGCGGCGCGACTGCGGGCCGGATCGAAAGGCGAGAGACAAGATGACAGGTGCACGATGTGAGGCCGATCAGGACGGCACGTTCAAACGGCGGTACTTTACGGGCAACGCGACCCTAGCGGTGTTGCGCTGGCATCCGGCGATCGCGACCAGCCTGGTCTTTGCATTCATGAACGGCTGCCAAGGCTTGCCAGACCCGGACCACCGTGAAATGATCTGATCGCAGATTGCGGCTCTAAGGCATACGGTACGATGCGAGCAAGACCTTCGGTTGTCTTGTGGATGGGTTCGGCGTTTTGCGCCGCCCTCGTGTTGGCTGCTGTCGTTCTCGCCATCCTTGGCACTGGCGAGCGGGGCACCATTGCCGGTCTGATAGCGACCGCGCGGCTTTCGTTTTTGCTGTTCTGGCCGGCTTATAGCGGGGGCGCGTTGACGGCTTTGTTCGGCGCGGCGTTTGAGCCCCTGAAGCAGCGAGCGCGCGAGTTTGGTCTTGCCTTTGCCGCGGCGCATCTCGTCCATATGGGCCTGGTCGGGTGGCTCTGTTGGATCGGTGCCGCGCCGGACCTTGGGACGTTTATTTTCTTCGGGATTGCTCTCATTTTTGTCTACATGCTGGCGCTGTTTTCGATTGGGAATTTGCAGCGGGCGCTCGGTCCAAGGGCATGGTGGTTCTTGCGGGTGGTCGGGATGAATTACATCGCCTATGCCTTCTTCGTTGACTTCATGAAAACTCCGCTGCAAGGGGGCATCAAGCACGTCGTCGTCTATTTGCCCTTCGTCATTCTGGCCATCGCCGGGCCATTGCTGCGCGTTGCCGCGTGGACGTTACGTATGCGGCATCGGTTGCCGTAAGGATTACGAGCGGGCTGACCGGCCCACGGCATTGTTTACCGCTTGTAATTTGATGTGATCGTTAGATCTTGCGTGACCAGCATGGCTAGCGGTATTGCCAGGGTTGGTTCTGCCGCCCCCGGCGATCCTGGCGGCCGGGGCTTTTTCCATCTACATTGTTCGTAATGAAATGCCCTCGCTGTCAATCCGAAGATTCACAAATCGATTGCGAATTCGAAAGTGGAACCGGGTCGGCCAGATCGATCCAACTGCTAAAATAGCATCCAAAGTTTGCGTTCGGCGCAATTGAAACTTCGGAAATAAGGCAAGAACCTTCATGAATCGCGCTTCCAACGATCTGCCAATAAGGCTTGCGGGAACGGCTGCTTCGGCTCTCATGCGCGTCGCGCGCATGGCGGCCTTCGCAGGAATAGCAGCGATCACGATCCTCTCCCTTGTGCCGGGGTCCGCGCGCCCTTCTACGGGCTTGCCCGGACCGGCCGAGCATTTTGCGGCTTATGCGTGCACCGGCTTTGCTATAAGCCTCGCATATCTCGGTCTGCGGGAGCGCCTGATTTTTTGGTTAGCTCTTTCAACTGCCAGCGGCGTCTTTGAAATTCTTCAGATATGGATTCCTGGCCGGGACGCGAAGATCCAAGATGCTTTGGCCGGCACATTCGGCCTGACCGCCGGGATTGTCCTTGGCGCCATGGCAGCAACAAAACTATTTGCAGAATTAGCGGTTGACATCCAGAAAAGTGGCGCGAGTAACGCGCCGAGT
>CAYWHF010000156.1:0-6157 GCA_964457695.1 uncultured Methylocapsa sp. | reverse complement strand
CCTTTAGCTGCGAATATCCCTTTGCATCGGCGAGCGCAGCAAATTTTGCGCCAAGCGCCCGCGCAACTTCCGCGAGGGCTAGCGGGTCCCGGCCTCCGGCGACGGCCTCAACCCGGAACGCGCCGCCCGCGCCGGCAACGATTTCGGCTGTCGATTTGCCGATCGATCCGGTCGCGCCGAGGATAACCACGCTGCGCGCTTCGTGCTCCGCCGCAAGTCCTGGCCGCAAAGCCATCATTGTCTCCATGCCGACTCACGAATCTCGGACAAAAAGCATGCCAGGAAGGGCGGGGCAAGAGGCAGGGCATCGTTCTTTGCCGGAGGTATCCGCGTTGAGGCCGCCGGCAAGCGTTAAATGCCAGCTTCTGACGCACACGAGCTTAAGCTGTGGCAAATTCTGCCGGTCTTTTCATGGCTGTGGGACCGAATGACCTCGGCAGCTTCGGCACCCCGCGATCAAAAAGACGGCCTCGAATTCTGACGGCAGCGGCTGACATCCACATCGCAGTCATTTACGGGTTAGCCGAGAAGATCACGCAGATAGGGAAATGAGGCCCGGGATGCGGCGCAAAAGAGAAAGAATGTTTAATCTGCCGCCTGTTGTCCTTTGGACAGTCGCGCTGTTCCTCGCGATCGAAGGCCTTTGCCAGCTCGTCTCGCCCGAATCCTATCTCGAGATTCTCCAACGCTTCGCCTTTGTGCCCGGGCGGTTCACCTTTGCTTTAGATCCCGCCCGCGTGCCGCTAGGTTTTCATGGGCTTTCGGGAGATCCCGAGTTCCGGGCCGAGGCGGCAAAATTTTTCCTGGGCAGCGGCAAGCCGCAATGGTGGACCATTCTGACCTATGCGCTTTTGCATGGCAGCTGGCTGCATGCCGGGGTAAACTCTATTTGGTTTGCGGCCTTTGGCTCGGCTCTCGCCCGCCGCTTTGGCGCGCCGCGTTTTTTGCTTTTTTGCGCCATTGCGGCCATTGCCGGAGCGGCGGCGCATTACCTCACCCATGTGGCCGATTTGGAGCCGGTCGTAGGAGCCTCGGCTGCGGTCTCGGGCGTCATGGCGGCGGCCACGCGGTTCGTTTTTCAGCCAGGGGCGCCGCTCGACGAGCAGCTCGGCTTTTCGGAACGGGCCGACGAAGAAAGCGCCTACCGGCTGCCTGCGCTTCCCTTGCGCAACATTTTGTCTAGCCGCAGCGCGGTCAGCTTTCTTCTTTTCTGGTTCCTCGCAAATTTTCTCTTTGGCGCCGTCCAATCCCCAGCCGGAATTGAAAACGCGGCGGTCGCCTGGCAGGCCCATATCGGCGGCTTTCTCTTCGGTCTTTTGGCCTTTCGCTGGTTTGACCCGCCAGCCCCTCCCAATCTCCTTCCTCCTCCCCGCCGGCCCGCGATGCCATGGGATTCGCAATGAACCAAATTCACAAATATTTTCCGCCCCCTAACTGCACAAGCAAGCGCCAAAGCGGAGCGTCAGCGGTTATGCATCGGCGCTAACAATTAACAACCACCCAATTTTCCGCCGCTTATATATTACTACTTTTCTCGGCTCTCCATAGGCAACTAAGTTTTCGATCCCGGAGCATCACCCGGAATCCCACCGGTTACTGGTGTGAAATGCGCTTTGAAATGTGGGCCTAGCCGATTATGATCTATTTCTATATTGCGAATTATAATTAATTTGCGTAGATTAACACAAAGATCGCGCTACCGGCCGTGCGTTCAAGGCAGAGTGCGGACAAACAAAAACCGAGCGAATTCAAATTCGGGCACGGGAGGTCACGGCGTGGAAACATCAAAAACGATGATCATGACGGCTATGCTGATCGGGCTCGGTTGCGGGCTTGGCGGGAACGCCACCGCTCAATCGGTGCCACCCCCAACAGTCTCACCGGATCCCTTGCCGGATGTGCCGCCGACGCCGCCCGGCGATCCGTTCCCATTTTTCGACAATTACAGTTGGCGGAGCTTCATTGCGCTCAACTGGCCGGCACTGACGGACCCGGAAAAGCGCGGCCAACCCGACCGAAGCAAACATTTCGGCGATGCAGCAGGACCGCGCGTGTGGACGACATGGAAATCCCGAATCGAAATCTTCCAGCCGGGCGGGGCTAAACCGAGCGAGTGGGGTTCGTATGCGGGCGCGAACCCTTGCGGTGCGGGCTTTTCCAATGATGTCGTCACGCTGAGCTCCTTCACCGCCTTCGGCGATTTCAACCAGGCGGTCTTCAGCCTAAGCAAAGTTGGTAATCCGCTGGTCGCGCAGAATCGGACCTACGCGCGTTACGAAGTCAGAGTGAATCAGCCGGAGTTCAATTCAATCATCCAGCACGGTTGGTATATTGCTGCCAACCTGCCAACGCCGACGAGTGCGGTCCCCTTCGATACCGGCTCGACCGAGGTCAAGGCAGCGTGGCGTATTTTAACTGAGAAGGACACCCCCGCAATCCGCAGCCGCTACTACGTGGTGCCGAATGCCCAAGTTTTCGATGTTGCCGCCGGCAAGTGCTTGAAACAGGACATAGCGCTGGTCGGTTTCCACATTGTCACCAAAACACCCGATCGGCCGCAATGGATCTGGTCAACCTTTGAGCAGATCGACAACGTTCCTGGTCTCACCACCGAACCGAAACCTCCAAGTGGTGTGCCGTTGTCTTTCAACGACCCAAACAAGCCACAGACTCTGGATCCCGCAAGAATGCCGCCACCGGTCTCGGCAACGAACCCTCCAGTTGCCAATCCGGCACCAATGCAAGTCGTCCGCAAGCAGAAGATCCTCGATGACACCATGGCGATGAACCGTGCGTATTGGGATCTGCCGGAAATCAAGGGCACAGTCTGGCAGAATTACATGCTGGTCATGACCCAATGGCCGACCAAGATTTCACCGGAGCAACCGGCCAATAATGGTGGCCCATTTCCGGTCACGGGCTCCGAAATTGCAAATACCACAATGGAAACCTACTTTCAGTTCGCCGGCGGCAGTTGCATGGAATGCCACCAGTTCTCAAATCAGCAGGGGCGGGACTTCGTCATGTTTGTGACAATGGATGCATTCCGGCCAACCGCTCCCGCTCCGGCTGATCTGTTCTCCGCAAAGATTGCGGGCGGCAAGTTGTTCCAGACACAGCCGTCCTCTATTGCTGAAGACCCAATGGTGAAATCGCTCGCCGAATTCTTCCAAGCATCAAGGGAGAAATGATTGGTTGAATTAAACGCCTACTTTGCCATCCAATACCCACCGAGGAGGAAATGCACATGGCAGTCAGCTTCGCGAAAAACATTAGGCCGCTGTTTACGGAGACAGATATCGACCACATGAGTTTCTTTTGCAATCTGGCCAGCTATGACGATGTCAAGGCGAACGCCCCCGACATCCTATCCCGTCTCAACGGCACCGGCGGCACCCAAATGCCGCCACCCCCACCGCAGGGTGACGGTCCGTGGCCGTACACCAACATTGCGCTGTTCCAGCAGTGGATCACCGACGGGTGTCAGCCTTAGGAGTCGCCGCGAAGCCGGGCGCACTCCAAAGTGACCAATGAGCTATTTGAACAATGCCCGGCCGGTCTTCACTGGCAGGTTCCAGACGAAGGATTGGAGCCGCAACTGGCTGAACGACCGTGACCTGGCGCGCCGGCCGTGGGTGTTTGACAAACAGTACGAGGCGGTGGACAAGCTGCTCGCTGATTTCGCGCCGCATTTCGCGGACCGGATGCTCTCCGAGGAGTATACGGTAAAGTACCTGCTGGACACCAACGCGCATGCCGCTCAGGCTCCACAGTGAAGGCGCGGGGGTGCGACTGCTGGAACCGCCGGTCAAACCGTCGGTCCGCTCGCTAGCTGCGAGCGCGTACGCCTTGCGGCTGGGCCACAACAATGCCTGATCCCGGCAAGGTGCCGCGGAAAACGCGCAGTTGCATCACCCGCCTAGTCCGTTCGTCGAGGAGGAGGCGGAAACTTGGGACGGAAAATGGCTCAAATCGATGACGTCAAAACTGCCTGCGCAAGGCTCGCGCCTCTGGGATGGCAGACACTCCTCAAACGGCACGGTCTCGATATCGCCGCGAGCGATCTTGCCGCCGAGCTTTCCCGCGAACTTGTTGGCATCGATCGCGGCATTCGCGGCTTTGAGGATTTTACGCTCGCAGGCACGCGGGGAATCGCGCCGGGCCGACCCGCCGCGAGCCTGCTTTATCACGCCTTCGCCAGTCCCAATGTGCATCCGGGGCCAAACGGCGAACCCGCAACCTCGCCCGAGGCCTATCCGACTCTTGCCGAGCTCGATGCGATCGAGAATTATATTTACGGTCTGAGCCCGTTCGACCAGGCAAATCTCAAAAATGTTGTCATTGGCGTGTTTGCATATGAGTACAGGCCATGGGACAGCACGGCGCATCGCAAACACGCCGATTTCGTGTTCTCCCGCACGGGGGTCGCACGTGTTGGTACAGGCAAAGAATCTTGGGACGGAGCAAGCCGCGGATTTCGCTCCGATCCGCCCGGTCAGCCCGGAATAGCCGTAACCCCTTCGCGCTATGCGGCATTTCTTGCAGAAGCGCGCACTCCCTCGCCGGACGATCCGGTCATGGGCCTTCCACAAGCGCATGACAGGCGCCGTACTTTTTACTTCCCCGTTCATAAGCTTTTTGCGGGCCGCTCCTGCGTAGCCGGCGTCACGATTAGCCTCGACTTCAAGGAATTCCACCGTAACGAAAAACTCAAACGCATTCACTCGGCTGGCGGCATAAAGGTTGTCAAAGGCTTCGATATCGATAAGCCGCCGTTCGTGCGCGACTCAAGGAATTCGGACGATCTCGCCGCGCTGCAAAGGGTCGGCGACTCGATCCTGGTTGTGCCGCAACCGAACGATCAGCTCGCGCGGACGGCCGAACAGAAGAACTCTACCTCCGGCAAGAAAGAAGTCGTCCGCTTTCGCGTGCCCCCCGCAACTCGCGTGCCCCCCGCAGCGGATGCCAACCGGTTTTCTACCTCGCTGGAATTGCCGACGAGGGGCAAGGCCCGCATTGCGCCGGAGTTTGTCAACATTCGCCACCGGGCCATCCGGGAAGGCAAGGCAGGCGGCATTACGATCGACGATATGCAACTGCTGCCGGAAAAAGAATTCAATGACGTGCTAAATGCCGGTAAATATGAAGCCGTCCACTTTATCGACGATACATGCGATGGCGCCCTCGCCGCGGTTGTGAGCGGCCTTCCCGGGCGCCAGCAGAACTTACCCGCCTATTCGCTCGTCACCGCCCCCGACTTTTTCCCCCTGGCCGACCAACTCGAAATCTCCAATTGGGTCCGCAGCAATCTGGATAATCGCAGGGATCATTTTAGCCAAGGCGAGCCTTGGCCCCTTTGCGAAGGACGCCTGCCAGCTAATCTCGAACTGCCAAGACCCGGAGCGCCCTCAAAGAAGGCCTTCGACCGCGCCGACGAAACCGTGGTTGCCATCGTTGGCTCGACGGCACTTGCCGCGCCGGCGGATCTTCCCAGCCGCAAGAAGCGGTTCTCAAGTTTTCTCCCCGATGCGGCGTCGAACGAGTTCGAGCCGGGCTGGGACGTTTCCCTCGTGCGGGACGACCTAGGTTTCTATTACGCCGCCTATGGGCTTGGGAGCCCCTTCCTCGAAGACGCAAAACTTTGCGCGGCGCTCAATTCCTTCTGGCCCGCCGTCGCGCCCGATGCCTCGCGCACCTTCAATATGGGTCTGGCGAAAAATTCTGGAAGTCCGACGGCCATTCCGCTCATGGACAATGAGCTTGGCTACCATCCGGATCACCCCCTCGCGAAATCCGGCAAGGTGCAAAGCAAGCCCGGATGGGACGGCGAATTTGGTCCCTTCTTCGAAAATCTGCGGGGCAAAGACTATGTCAATTGGGCCTATATCGACCGTTCGGACTATGTGAGCAACGCGCTTCGCAATGCGATCGATGTCCGCCTGACTTCGGGGATCGACGCCGCCGAATTGATCCGGCGGATGGAGGCCTTGCGCGCCTGCATCGCCGCTCTTCCGCCACCGGACGATAAAGTCAGCAACACCAGCCTTTGGCTCATCACCGCGGAGGCGATTGCCGATTGGGCCCTCGAGGGTTCGCGCGCGGATGGCGCGCTCGCCGGACCCGGTTACAATTATGTGTTTGCCCTGACCGCCGAAAA
>CAYWHF010000155.1:0-6198 GCA_964457695.1 uncultured Methylocapsa sp. | reverse complement strand
GTATTCGCGGCACATGGACTGCTCGCCCGCGAGGCACCACTCGCACCGCCCGCACGTCGCCTGGTACCAGGGAACGCCGACGCGGTCGCCGACCTTGCGGGTCGTGACGGCCGCGCCCACAGCGACGATCTCGCCGACCGGCTCGTGGCCGAGCGTCCGCGGGAAGGGGCCGGGCAGCTCGCCGCGCGTCTGGTGCACGTCGGTGTAGCAGATGCCGCTCGCGTGGATCTTCAAGAGGACCTGGTTCGGCCCTGGCTCCGGTGTCGGCACTTCCCTGAGCACCCAGGCGCTGTTGGTCGATGGCACTATCGCGGCTCTCATTTTTTTTCTGCTTTAAAGTTGGCCGAGGCTCCTTGCGGGGCAGGTGCAACTGGGGGGGTGTGCGGCCTTTCCTTTGGGACCTTATTGATTGGGTTCCGCGCGTCATGCGCGCACGCTATGCTATGCGCTAGTTTTGCGCGAAAAATTTTTCCGCCCGCCCTCTGTAATTTATACAAAATTTACCAAGATATGTCCTTTTATACCTGCCGCTTCGGCCTCGTAAAGGAACCCTCTCATGCGTGCCGGCCTTCTCACTTCCTGCGCCCTTCTCGGGGCTTTTTTCGCAGCTTCAGAAGCCAAAGCGACGGCGTCGATCCACATCGATCTCTCGTCGCAGACCATGCATGTCTCCTCGAATAGCGGCAGTTATAGCTGGCCGATTTCCACTGCCCGATGGGGCTATCGGACCCCGCGGGGAGTTTTCCACCCCCAAGGGCTGCAGCTCATGCACTATTCTAAAAAATATCACATGTCGCCCATGCCCCATTCCATTTTCTTCGCGGGCGGCTACGCGATTCATGGTACTTATGAGACGCGGTCGCTCGGCCGCCCGGCCTCGCATGGTTGCGTTCGTCTCTCTCCTGCCAATGCGGCCGTTCTTTACCAAATGGTACAGGCCGAGGGCGGGCGAATTACGATCTCGGGCTCGCCTCCCCACCGCGCCCTCGCCTATGCGCCAGCGCGGCGTGCGGCGGGCACGGTGAAATCCTGGCAGAGAAATCCTGTCGCCAGTCCACAATGGGTCTGGCCAGGGTGGCAGTAAGCCGCTCATTCTGCGAATCGCTCGGCCAAAACCGGCTGTTTATAATGAGAACCAGTCATGGATTGGATGCTCTATGGTGCTAACGGCTATACGGGAGCATTGATCGCACGAAGAGCGAAAAGTGAGGGCAAAAGCCCAATTCTTTCCGGCAGAAACGCGCCGCAAATTGCTGCCCTGCGCGATGAACTTCAGCTTCCGGCGCGGGTGTTTTCGCTTGAATCGCCAGCCGCAATTAAGGAGGGTTTGCGCGGCGTCTCTCTTGTCTTGAACTGCGCCGGTCCGTTTTCGAAGACCGCGCTGCCCATGATGCGCGCCTGCATCGCGGCGTACGTCCATTATCTCGATATAACCGGGGAAATCGCCGTTTTCGAAACCGCGCATCGCCTCGACGCGGACGCCAAAGCGGCGGGCGTTATTCTTTGCCCCGGCGTTGGCTTCGACGTCGTGCCGACCGACTGCGTCGCCCTCATGCTCAAGCGAGCATTGCCGGAAGCGGTGGAATTGGCTCTCGGATTCGATATGACCGGGCGGAACATGTCGAAAGGAACGGCCAAGACGCTTGTTGAAAGCTTAGGCAAAACCGGCGTGGTTCGCCGCGGGGGCCGGCTTGTCGAATTCCCTATTGGCCGGGGGGAGCGGCGCATCGATTTCGGGCGCGGCGAACGGCTCGCGATGCCTATTCCCTGGGGCGATGTTTCCACGGCCTATCACACCACGGGCATTCCTAACATTACGGTGTACGCGCCTATATCGCCGCTTTCTGCTGCTTTTGCGCGCTTGAACAGCGTACTCGCGCCGCTATTCCGTTCGGCTGCCGCACAAAATTGGCTGAGGTCATGGGCCGAGAAAAACGTCAAAGGCCCGAGCGCAACAACCCGCGAGGCAAACACGTGCTGGGTTTGGGGCGAAGCAACAGACGCCAATGGGCGGCGCAAAACCATCCGCATCGCCACTGTGGACGGCTATTCGCTGACTGTCGCTGCCGCACTGGCCGTGGCAGAGCATGTGCTTGCCAATGAGGGGCCGGCCGGGTTTATGACACCGGCCGGGCTCATGGGCGCAGATTTCATATTGACCTTGCCGGGAACGTTAGTGCTCACTTCGCCGCAATAAGCTGCGTAGAGCCGCAAGGGGCGGCAAGCGAGGGAGCAAATCCGTGTCTTCGAACAGGCGAAGCTGGCGAATGCCGCGAGATCAAGATCTCGGGCTCCGGAGAATCGAAAACCAGGCGGGCCTCTCTGTCAGCCTTCTCCCCAATGGCTGCATCTTTGCGATCGAACACCGCTGCGATCCGACGACCGTAATGGTCAACCAGATTCTTGGCTCTCCGGTCGATGGCGGCATTGGCCGGATTGTTTTGCGCGCAAGCGGCGATAGAACGGCCTCCTGTTTCGAGATCGCCGGACCTGGTGCGCGCGTCGTTCTTGGCGCCGCCGAAGACTGCTTTGTGTGGGAGGGCGAGACGGAAGAGCTTCGCCACCGCGTGACGCTGTCGCTGCATCCGCTTGACGCTGCGTGGCTGTGGCGCATCGATATCACGAACACCGCCAAATCCGCAAAAACTGCCGACGCAATATTGATCCAGGACCTCGGGCTCGGCGAGCGCGGTTTTTTGATGAACAATGAGGCCTATGCGTCGCAATATATCGACCACCATATTGCATGGCACAGCATGTTCGGGCCGGTCATTATGAGCCGGCAAGCCCAGCCGCAGGGTGGGCGAATCCCTTGGGCGGCGCATGGCTGTCTTGACGGCGCGAGCGGATTTGCGACCGACGGAATGCAGCTTTTTGGTTCACCCTTTCGCGATGACAAATCGTTTCGCTACCCATTTGGCGCTGGCCTACCTAGCACACGGCTGCAACATGAGTTTGCTTGCGCGGCGATTCAATCCGCGCCTATAACGCTCTCCCCTGGCGAGCAGGCGGTTTGGCGGTTTTTTGGCTTCTTCGTTCAAGATCACCCGGAGGCATCGGACGATGGCGACCTTGCGCGGCTCGACGCCATGGCATGGAATAGTCGAGCGCGTGCTGCCATTGCGATGAAAGCGCCGGTCAGGAGCCTTGTTCAGGATGCTCCTCCGGCAATGGCTGACACGCTTGGTGCGGATGACCTCGCAAGGCTTTATCCGGCGCGATCGCATGAAGAGAATCCGGGCGGCGCGTTGCTCTCTTTCTTTGTCCCGGGCGAGCCCCACAACCGGCATGTCGTGCTGCAAGCCAAAGAGCGCATCGTGGCGCGACGGCACGGCGCGCTTTTGCGATCCGGCCAAGCGATGCTTCCCGATGAAGCCACGCTTTGCGCCACCTGCTGGATGCACGGCGTCTTCGGCGCGCAGTTGACCATCGGCAACACGTCGTTGCACAAACTGTTTTCCGTTTCGCGCGACCCTTACAACATCACCCGCGCGAGCGGTCTGCGGATCATGATCGATATGGGTGGCGGCTGGCAGCTGCTCACCATTCCCTCGGCATTCGAAATGGGACTTTCCGATTGCCGCTGGATCTACCGGCTTGGCGACAACACGATCGTCGTGCGCGCCATTGCGTCAGGCGAAGACCCGGCAATGCAATGGCGCGTGACCGCCGAAGGGACGCCTTGCCGGTTCCTGATATTTGGGCATTTGGTCGGCGGCGAACTCGAACTCGAGTCCGACAGTTTTGTTGAAGTTGACACGGCGGCAAAGCGCTATTCCTTGCGCCCAGGGCCAAATTCGCTTTGGGGCCAGCGCTATCCCCATGCGGTCTATCATCTTGTCACAAGCACCCCCGAAGCAATTGAAGCTATCGGGGGCGACGAATTGCTTTATGCCGATGGGCAGAGCCGGAATGGCGCTTACCTGGCTCTGCGAACGGGTGCCGTGCGCGAATTTTGCTTCGCAGTTACCGGGTCGTTGACCGACCCAAACGCCGCAGATGAGCTCGCCGCAAAATATGCGAAGGGTGTCGCGGACCAGCATATGCTTGCGCCGGCGGCAAGCTATTGGAGCCGCGTCACCCGCAATTTCCGCATCCAAGGCGGCGGCGCGGAAGGCACCGCGTTGAATACAGTATTTCCATGGCTTGCGCATAATGCCATGATCCATCTCACCGTGCCCCATGGACTTGAACAATACACCGGCGCCGCCCTGGGAACCCGCGACGTCTGTCAAGGGCCGGTCGAGTTTCTCCTGGCGCTCGAGCATGACGCGGAAGTCAAGGAAATTCTGCGCATTATCTTTGCGCAACAATATGAAGCCCAGGGCGACTGGCCGCAGTGGTTCATGCTCGAGCCCTATTCCATCATCCAGGATAGGGTAAGCCATGGCGACGTCATTGTCTGGCCCCTAAAAGCGCTCAACGATTATATCGAGACAACGGGTGACACGGCATTTTTGGATGAGAGGATCGCATGGCGGTGCGAAGACACGCTTGAGCGCACGGCGCGGCGAGACACCGTGGCCGCGCATATAGAAAAATTGCTTGCAACGGTGCGCGAACGCTTCATCCCCAATACAAATCTCATACGCTATGGCCAGGGCGATTGGAACGATTCCCTCCAGCCCGTCGATCCAAAAATGCACGATTGGATGGTCTCGAGCTGGACGGTCGCGCTCCTCTTTCAGCAACTTCACCGTTATGCCGGGGTGTTACGCCATGCAGGACGAACCAACGACGCTCACGCGGCGGACGAACTCGCAAGCAACATCCAAGCCGATTTCAACAATTATCTGATCAAGGATGGCACGGTCGCGGGCTATGGCGTGTTCAGCCCCGGCGGCGGGCCGCCCGCGCTCTTGCTGCATCCGAGCGACACACACACAGGCCTCAAATACTCCTTGCTGCCGATGATGCGCGGAATTATCGGCGGACTTTTCTCGCCAGAACAAGCAGCGCACCACAGGCGGCTCATTCGCGAGCATCTTATTTTCCCTGATGGGGCGAGGCTGATCGACCAGCCTGTCTCTTATCGTGGCGGCCCGCAAACCACCTTTCGCCGCGCCGAATCTTCTTCTTACTTCGGGCGCGAAATCGGCCTTATGTATGTCCACGCCCATCTGCGCTACGCAGAGGCCATGGCCGTTCTCGGCGAGGCTGACGCGGTTTTTGAAGCGCTCTTGCTCGCCAATCCGATCTCGGTGACGGACCGCCTCGCGCAGGCAACGCCGCGCCAGCGCAACGCCTATTTCAGCAGCTCCGATGCGGCGTTTCCCGACCGTTACGCCGCAAGCGAAGAATGGGCGCGGGTCAAGAGCGGCACGATTGCCGTCGACGGCGGATGGCGGGTCTATTCGAGCGGCCCCGGGATCTACACAAACCTCATAATTCGCCATGTACTGGGACGCGACAGGCGGTGGGAAGAACGTTTTACGCGGCCCTTGCTGCCAAAACCTCTTCAAGACATGACGGGCGAATGGGATTAAGCCTAACCCCAAGTTTCCTTTGCCCGCGGATGGCCATGCACTAATGCGTCTCGGCGACGATTAGAATACCCCAAGGTTCGAGGTCCGATCTACACAAGTGGCGCGAGAAACTTTCGCGGGCTTGCTTAGTTTCCAGTCCATGCTAATTTTCCGTAGAGGTACAATCGGATATTTGAGTACTGTGTCATGAATGAGCCTGTGGATCAATTATCAGTGCAAGGCCCAATGACCGTTACACAAAGCCAAGAACAATTCATTATTGACGCCTTGCGTACAGGGGCGCGGGCGGTTCTAATCTCCTGCCAAGACCCATCATTTGCACATGTGCCTGACGAAGCGCTTGCCGCATGCATGAGTGCTTCGGTCAGGGTGCTGCACGTTGGACAGCCCCTGCCTAGCGTGCTCGAGCTGCAGGATATGATTGGTAACGCCGCGGAGATTACAGAGGGACTTGGTATAGCACCCCAAGCCATGGCGCGACTGTTGCTGGCGTCTGTTCCCTCCTGGCAATCGGTGGTGCTTGCAATCGACGGCGCGGACACTCTCCCGCGTCAGTCGCTGTATTATTTGGCGCAGTTGTCGAATGCGCTTGCTGGGGAGGCGCCGGTTTTGCGGATCGTGTTTGCGGCCGGGCCAGCGCTGCTTGAGAGCTTGAGTCATCCGGACTTCGCACCGTTTCGCAATCGCGTTTTCGTTTTAGGCGAAACACATG
>CAYWHF010000154.1:0-6202 GCA_964457695.1 uncultured Methylocapsa sp. | reverse complement strand
TTCTAGGGTATTTCGCGCCGGGTGCGGGCGGCGCTTGGCTTGCAGGGGTAGGGGGAGCCCTCGTGCTTCGGGTTTCGGACCCTCCTCAGCAGCAGGGCTTAGGTTCGATCGGCCCTACAGCCTAACTTGATCTTGAAATAATTGCGCAGCGCGAGGCCGATGAAAAAGACGAGGATGATCGACAGAAGATTTTGGGAGAGCACCAACAGTTGATAGCCCTCGGGCGGAACGAGCGGGCCAGGACAATTTCCGCTGGGGCAGAATAGAATTTTTTTGACGTCTGAGTCTATTGTGAGAGGCCCAACGAAAGGCACGGTGTTGCCAAGCGCCAGCATTCGCACCGCTTGTTTATATTTGTCGATGTCGGGAGCATGCGCCATGATTGGCGTAAGGACCGTGAGATATAACAAATAGAAGAAAAATCCGCTTGCGATGAGCCACGCGGCGGGACGGACAAAACTGCGGCCGTAATCGGCAAGCGCCCAATATACGGCCATGACGCCGATCCATAGGATGTGGGTGATGAGCCGCGTAAGGTTGCGTGGCCAATTTCTCGCGCCTTCCTTTTTCAGGGCTTCCCACCGCTGACGCAAATAGACGCCGCGCTCGGCTTTGCGCTCCTCGATATAGAGGTCGCGCTCGAGGTCATGGTTTTTTGTCTCTTCCGCAATTTTTCGAAGAGCGCGCAAGCGAACTGGGATGAGGCTGTTCCTGGTCCATTCAAAAAATGTACCGCGAGGCACAAAACTGATATGGGCGCCGGTGAAATCAATCTTCCCTGTGCCGTTCACCCCGTCAAAATCTGGTGGGCAGTTAAAGCGCGTATCGGTAAAATTGGCATTCGCGTCAAATGACCGGCTCGAAAAATTCGCTTCACCATCGAAGCGCGCGCCGACAAACGATATTGCCAAGAAGTGATCAGGGCCGGAGTTATTTTTGGCCCATGATTCCTTGTGCCGTTGCTCAAGCGTGGCACGAGCTTCCCCTTCCATCAACCAATTGGCTGCGTGGTAGTTTGACCATGGCTCATTGCGGCTTCCAGGAAATTTAACCCATTAAAAGTGGGGTTGCGCGAAATCGGCCAGCGCGCCGAAGGCCGCGCCTGTAAAATCGGCCTGGCCCCGGAAGACGGCGCGGGCGAATACCGCTTGGAAACCGAACGCCGTGCTCGCGAACATGGCTAAGTTATCGAACCTGCTGTCGGTGAAATCTGCGCCGGCGTCAAAGGCCGCCCCGACGAAACGGGTTCCTTGGCCGAAGGTGGCTCTCTTGAAGATGGCTCGCTGACGGAAATCCGCACCTATAAAGAAAGCCCCATCACGAAAGCGGGCGTCTTGGAAGACTGCAGGGCCGCCGAAGACCGCGCAAGTGAAGTTGGTACCGCTACCAAAATGCGCGCAGGCAAAGTCAGGCCAGTCAGCGAGCTCCGCGTGGCTGAAATTGGCCCGGTCGCCAAAGGCCGCATTGGTGAAGATGGCGCGGCCTGGAGCAAAACTGCCGTAACCTATCCCGCCGGTGTTTCGCCATTTGCATCGCGAAAAATCCGCCTGGTCGCCGAATTCGAAGCCTTCGAAATTGATCTCGTCCAATGGCGATTGGGAAAAGTCGACGCCAGCAAATGTCACTCGCACGCCGTTGTTGGCCGGATCGAGCCGCCATTTGTTCCACGCGACCTTGCCCTGAGCTGCGAGGCCGAGAAAAAATTTCTGATCGTATTTTGGTTTTTCGGCGGGAGGCTCGGCCCCCGCTGTTGTTGCGTCCGCCATGTCTGGTTTTCCGGCCGCTTTAAAGGAAAATTGCGTCGCTTCAATAGCGGCGAGCTTTATGCCTTGCTAGGCTAAAAATTGCGCCGCGCCTGCTCGCAAAAGCGCGGTTTTAGCGGCCAGGAGTCCGCGCCGGGGCCTGTTAGGTAGCACCTTCGGCCAACCTTTGCTGCCGCAGTCAGCCCTGGAATCCGGGACACAGCGCGGGGTATGCCAGAGCCTCTTTCCCCTTCGCCAAAAAATGCTTTAAGACAGCTCAAAATCCCTGGAAACGGCCCAAATGAGCGATCTGCCCCCCCGCGACACTCTGGACGACCTTCGCTCCGAGATCGACCGGATCGACGCGGCACTGCATTTTTTGCTGATGGAGCGCGGCGAGATCATCCACCGGCTGATCGAAGCCAAGGCGCGGCAAGGCGGTGGCTCGGCCTTCCGGCCCGGCCGCGAGGCTGAAATGATGCGCAACCTCGTTTCCCGCCACAAAGGCCTGCTGCCGCTTGATACCGTCGAGGGTATTTGGCGCATCATCATCTCGACTTTCACCTTTGTTCAATCGAACTACAGCGTGCATGCCGATATTTCGGGCGGCGATGCGGCGATGCGCGACTCTTGCCGGTTCCATTTCGGCTTCACGGTTCCCTATGTCGCGCATCAAAGTGCGGCGCGGGTTATAGAGGCCGTCGCAGCTTCGAGCGGCGATCTTGGTGTCATGCGAGCGGAGCATGTTGACCGCTTCGGGCCTTGGTGGCACGGACTCGCCGCGCCAGATGCCCCCAAGATCATCGCCAGACTGCCTTTTGTCGAGCGCCCGGACCATCCGGCGGGAACGCCGATATTCGTTATCGCAAAGCCGCTTTCCGAGGCGGCGGCGCGCGATGTCGTCGTTTACGGCGTGACGTTTCCTAAGGGCGGAAACGATTTTGTCTCGGCCTGCGCCAAACATGGGTTTGAAGTTCTCGGACAGTTTGCGGATAAAGCAGGATTCTCTTTGATGGTCGCGGTAAATGGCGCGGCGGACAATTTTCACGAAGTCTTCGCGCGCGCGGGCAGAGCCGATGCGCAGATCGCCGAAATCGGCTCTCATGCGGCGCGATTCGATCTGAGCCTGGTCGAAAAAGTGGCGGCGCAATGAGTCTTTTCCGGAGTTCGCTTTCATGACAAAGACCGCCATGCCGGATGCCGGGCTGCGGCCCGCCCCGCGCGCTTCTATCCTCAGCATCGATCCTTATGTTCCAGGCAAAAGCGGCGCTCCCGGCGCAACAAAAGTGTTCAAGCTTTCGGCCAACGAAACGCCACTTGGGCCATCGCCTCGCGCAAAACAGGCGCTGCGCGACTACACCGATCATCTCCAAGACTATCCCGACGGCGAGGCCCGGGCTCTGCGCGAGGCGATTGGCGCAAAGCATGGTCTTAATCCGGAACAAATCGTATGCGGCAATGGCTCGGATGAAATCCTCCATCTCCTTGCCGCTGCCTATATTGCCCCCGGCGACGAAGCCGTTTTTACGGAGCATGGTTTTCTCGTCTATAAAATCGCCATCCTCGCGGCAGGGGGGACGCCCGTAGTTGCGGGGGAGACGAATCTCACCACCGACGTCGACAAGATCCTCGCCAAGGTGGGTCCTCGCACCAAAATGGTTTTTCTTGCCAATCCGAATAATCCGACCGGGACCTATCTTTCTTCCGCCGAAATTGGGCGGCTCGCGCAAAGTCTGCCGCGTAACGTCATTCTTGTCCTCGATTCGGCCTATGCCGAATATGTGACCCGCGCCGATTATTCGCCCGGCGTGGAGCTTGTCGAAACAAACGAAAATATTGTGATGAGCCGAACGTTTTCGAAAATTTATGGTCTTGCGGGCTTAAGGCTTGGCTGGTGTTATGCGCCGCGCGATGTGTGCGATGCGGTCAATCGCATCCGCGGGCCTTTCAACACCAATGGCGCGGCCAGCGCGGCCGGGATCGCGGCGTTGCAAGACGCCGCTCACATCGCCAAGGCTGTTGCTCATAACGAAACCTGGCTGCCGTGGCTCGCCAGGGAAATTTCTGCGCTCGGCATAAAGCTTACCCCAAGTGTTGGCAACTTTCTCCTCCTGCATTTTTTGGACGAGGCGCAGGCGACGGCGGCAGACGGGTTTCTCGCTCAGAGGGGCCTCATCCTGCGCGCCGTCTCCGCCTATGGATTGCCGCATTGCTTGCGGCTCACCGTCGGAACCGAGGAAGCAAACCGGCTTGTCGCCGCGGCTATAAAAAACTTCACGGCAATCGAAAGTCGTGCCCGTGCCTGACGGTCTTGGGGCTCCGCTTCACGAGCCTTTGTTCAACCGCCTTGCGCTCATCGGCATGGGGCTCATTGGCTCTTCGCTCGCGCGCGTATGCCGGCGCAAATGGCTTGCGCGGGAGATCATTGCGGCCGACTGTTCTGCGCAAGTGCGCGCCGAAGTCGCTGGCCTTGGGCTCGCAGACCGGGTCGCCGAATCTCCGACCGCCGCGGTCGAAGGCGCCGACTTAGTAATTCTCTGCGTTCCCGTTGGCGCGATGGGCCGTGTCGCACAGGAAATCGCGCCCTATCCTTTGCCTGGGGCAATCCTTTCTGACGTCAGCTCCGTCAAGTCCGCGATCCGCAAGGCCGTCGCTGCTCATCCTCCCGCCACGCCTGATTTCCGCCCGTCCCATCCGGTTGCCGGGACCGACCCATCTGGCCCCACCGCTGGATTTGCAACGCTCTTTCTCAACCGCTGGAGCATCTTGACTCCGCCCGCGGGAACGAACCCCAAGGCGGTGGCACGGCTCGCCTCCTTTTGGCAAGTAGCTGGCGCGAATGTGGAGGTGATGGACGCCGCCCATCACGATCTGGTGCTCGCGATCACGAGCCATGTGCCGCATCTTATCGCCTACAATATCGTTGGCACGGCCGCCGATCTCGAACAAGTCACCCAATTGGAGGTGATCAAATTTTCTGCTGGAGGGTTTCGCGATTTCACCCGGATTGCGGCCTCCGACCCGGTGATGTGGCGGGATATTTTCCTCAACAATAAGGAAGCGGTGCTCGAGACGCTCGGCCGCTTTAACGAAGATTTGAGCGCGCTGCAGCGGATGATCCGCAATGGCGACGGCGGCGGCCTCTACGATCTCTTTACAAGGACGCGTGCGATCCGCCGCGGCATCATCGATCAGGGCCAGGAAACAGCTGCTCCGGATTTTGGCCGCCGGGCGGGCGAGACATAAATCAAGTCAGACGGCGTCCCATCAGGCAATTGGGCAGTTTTTTCACCGTCTGCTGATCAGGGATGATAATAAATTCCGCCCCAGCATCGTCTGAAAGATTCAAACCTGTCCAAAAATGCGCACAACGTCGCGATAAAAGCTTGCGGAGTACGATTTTTGGCAATTTCATTGCCGCTACCAATCAATTGCGCGCGAAGGCTTGGCATCCGATATAGGGACTCTATCTTGGCCGCAATGTCCGATGGATCCGATGGTTCGAATAGCAGCGCGCCATTTGCCATCTGTTCTATGGCTCCCGGAACGTTCGCCGCGATGACCGGACACCCGAGTGAAAAGGCCTCCAACGGCGGAAAGTTGTCAGGCCCGAAATAGCTTGGAAAGACGAGCGCCGTCGAGGCCCGGTACAGGGCTGTAATACCAGCCGCCGTAAACATTGACTCGTCATCGCGAGGAGCGCAGCGACGAAGCGATCCAGGAAGCGCGCTGTGACCCCTGGATGGCGTCGCTTCGCTCGCCATGACGGCCAATCCCAACAGGTCATGATTTATGGCGGTTGGTATAAGATGTTCGCGCGGGATAAAGCCGAGGACAAAGACTTGATCTGAAAGACCGGCTTCCACGACAGTGTTCATAACATGGTCCAAGTTCCCCTTGTCGGAGCCGGTCAACACGAGGTTCAAATCGAGGCCGCTTGATCTCGAAGGAGTCGCAACGCTCGCAGCAGGTTCACATGATTTTTATGAGGCCAGAATAGTGCCGGATAGAGCAGGAAATCGCCGCTGAGGCCATATTTTTCTTTGATTTCCATGCTGTCCGATTGCTGGGCCATCGAGACTGCGGCCGGAACCGGAAGGGGAATGACCATGACGTTCGGGCCAGCTCCAGCCGGTGGTACTCACTTCGGGAAAGTAGGGTTGCTTGCGGTGTTCGAGGTCCCACACCGTCGCGATGTAGGGAATGGGCAAAGGCTCGCTCCACGGCTTCATCAGCCAAACAAGATTGATCCGTTCTCTCGCAGCAACAACCTCCAAGCTTTTGATATTGCTGTTGGCGTTATTGTTGACGTTGCTGTCATCGCGCTGAGACCTGCCAAGACGGCGGAACAGTTGTGACCTGATCCCGCTTGGGGTTCGATTGCTTGCACTGGCTGGCCGTGTCTGCCGCTCCTCTTGCCTGTCGCCTTGCAACATGTCATCCAGAAAAACAAAAGCGTG
>CAYWHF010000153.1:0-6218 GCA_964457695.1 uncultured Methylocapsa sp. | reverse complement strand
CCCGCGTGATGCTGACAGGCAGTCCATAGGTCTGATGGTAGGATTGCGCGATCAGATCGGCGCAACTCTTGGACACGTCGTAAGGATGACGGCCCAAAAGCGGCATGGATTCGTCATAGGGCAAGCGCTCGGCATTGCCATAGGCCTTGTCGCTTGACGCCACAACAATCCGCTTTACCGAGGCGATCTCGCGGCATGCTTCGAGGAGATTCCAAGTCCCCCTGATGTTTGCCTCAAAGGTCGAGCGCGGGTTACGGTACGTAACTCGGACAAGTGGCTGCGCCGCGGGATGGAGCACGGTCTCGATCTCGTATTCGTTCAGAGCCCGCAGCAGGCACTCATAGTCCTCGAGGTGTCCCCGGACGATATAGCCGGCTTGGGCCCCGGGATGGAAAGATGCCGGAGTGTCACCTGGCTGATCCCGCATCAATCCAACGACAAAGGCTCCCTGCGCCCGCAGTTCTTTGGCCATCCAAGTGCCTAGGAATCCCGAGACACCGGTGACAAAAACATTGCGGCCGCTCCAAAATTTGCAGTGCTCACTCATGGCGATGCAACTCACAAAAACCGGCGCGCACAACGTTGCCGGTTAAACGGTTGCTGCCTGCAGCCAAGGAACCGCACCCCGCTCGTAGATTTGTTCGAGCTCCTGCTGGTCTTTGTGTGTGTCCATGGACTTGAAGAAGCCGTGGTGGCGGAAAGTATAAAGCGCTCCTTGCCGTTGAAGGGCAGGCAGAACTTCCCGCTCGAGATTCTCTCCGTGCCAGGAGTCGAATACGGCGGGATCGAAGGCTATGAATCCGGCGTTGATCCAATGGCCTTGCAGTGTCGGCTTTTCCCGGAACGCCAGAATGCGGCCAGTCTCATCGGCCTCGATTGTCCCATATTGGGATATCAGCGGTACGCTGGTCACGGTCGCAAGGCCGGAATGTGACCTGTGAAAGGCCAACAGTTCGGCGAGATTAACGTCGCAGATGCCATCGCTGTATGTGGCAATGAAGGTTTCCTCGAGGAGATGACGGCAACGCTCGACGCGATCACCTGTATCAGCCTCCTCACCCGTATCCACGATCGTCACGCGCCACTCCGTGCGGCGGGTTTCGAAATAGTCGATGATGTTTTCTTTTCGATAGCCGACGGAGAGGACAAAATCCGCATGACCCTGCGCAGCAAAAATCTCCATGACGCGCGCGATAATCGGCTTTCCGCACACCGGCATCATCGGTTTGGGCATGTAGTCGGTAAAAGGAGACGCCCGCGTGCCTCTCCCTCCGGCTAAAATGACAACCTTCACAAGCGCAACCTCCCTCTCTCGAGCAAAGCGCGGCTCGCTTATATCATGCAAGACCGGGAACGCCAGTGGGATCGCTCGCGGCGTTGCCCGCCCGCATGGGCGCGCTCCTCGAACGCGAAACGCGAACCGCACGCAGCGATGCGCTCACCGAACTCAAGGAGCTTCACATCGCCCACGAAGCCTTGGTGCAGGATCGCACCGCCGCCAGGAACCGCGCCGAGATCCAAACGCTCGCGCTGTTGAAACGGCAGAATGCGCGCGCCGGAAAGCTCAAATTGAACGTACAAATATGCTCGCGCGCCCGAAAATAATGTCAATCGTTAAATCGCATCCCCTGAACAGGGGACGCCGGGGACTGGTTTTTGAATAAGCTGCTCCTGGCCGGTTACAGTGGCGCTTTGATCCGCTGCATTTTGGAGGGTCGATCCGACTGTAGCCACAGGCTCGTTACTTTAACACTAGGCATGGTTACGCGCGACGTTCTTTAGCAGTTAGCGGACGCGCTGTTCCTGCGAGGGGGTGGGAGTATGCGTCCGGAGCTTTATTCAAAACAAATTTCGTCTGCCAATTCGCCGGGCCGCACCCAGTCAATCATTGCGCACACACAGTCGCCTTGCTGTGGGTTAGCAAAGTCCGGGGCAGACTCCCGACTGATCGGGGAGAGCGAGGGGCACCGCCGGGTGCTCGAACGGCTTGATCGACTGGCTCCAGTAGACGTCGAGGTTCTGATCACAGGTCCAACCGGGGTCGGCAAGGAACTTTACGCCGGTTATGTCCACAGGCACAGTCCGCGCGCCGGCCGAGCCTTCGTTGCGATCAATTGCGGAGCATTGCCGCCGGAACTCATCGAAAATGAATTATTCGGCCACATGACCGGTGCCTATACGGGCGCACAGGCTCAAAGCCGAGGCCTCGTCGCTGAGGCGCAGGGCGGGACGCTGTTTCTTGACGAGGTCGACGCCTTGCCAATTGGATCGCAAGCGAAGCTCTTGCGATTTATTCAAGAGAAAGAGTACCGCCGACTCGGCGAAACGCGGCTGCAAAAGGCGGATGTGCGCATCGTCGTCGCGACCAATGCAAATCTGGCAGCCGCCGTGAACGCGAAAACATTCCGCCAAGATCTCTTCTTTCGATTACGCGCCGCGCCGGTCGAGGTCCCCTCCCTAGCGCAACGGAAGGAAGATATTCCTCTTTTCGTCGAAGCCTTTGCCGCGCGCTACTCACAAGCCTATAATCTCCCGCAAGTGGTATTCGGGGAACATGCCATGAGGCGGCTCAAAACCTATGCCTGGCCTGGCAATGTCCGGGAACTCGAAAACTGTATCAGATATCTCACTTGTCTCAGGCTGCAGCGGCCCGTGGATCCTATCGATTTGCCCCTCCTCGATGAGGATGCGGCGAGCAATGTCCCGCAGTTCGAACAGCTGTTATGCGCTCCGTCACTTAAGGAGGCGAAGCGGGAGCTCGTGAGCTGGTTCGAACACGCCTACCTCGAGAATGCGTTGCGCCGGTCCGATGGCAATATCGCCGCTGCTGCGCGGGCGAGCGGCACCGACCGGCGCGTCTTCTTCGAACTTATGCGCAAACGCGGCTTGTGTGGCCGAATGCGTCCATCAACCAACGGATCGGGCGACCGCGTGGAGGTATAACTCCGATGGCCAAAAGCAAGGTCGAGCCTCGCCTTTCCGTTCCAGTGAGGCGCCTTCGGGCCGCCGTCGCGCGCTTTTTACGAGTCCTGACGTCGAAGAAACGCGCCGATGCGGAGCGGCTTTCTCCTGGGAGTGGGGGCGATCATCTTATGAAGCCACAGGGCGCCGGACAAAGTGAAATTGCGGCCTGCGATATGGCGGGGGAGCTTCGTTCCTGGGGCCTCAAGCGGGACGCGGCGGGTGGCTGGCGCAATCCGACACAAGATGGCTCAGTGACTATAGGCGGTGTTTCCAAACTTTCTCCGGTGGGCCGGGCTGCCGCCCGGCATTGGCGGATTCCCGATGCTCCGCAGGGAAATATCCGAGATCAGGACGATTTTTCGAATACATCCAAAATCATGGACGCGATCGATTCCGAAATTTTCGAGAAGGATGGAGAGGCAAAGTGGGTTTCCACTTTGTCTTGTCCTGCTCTCGATGAGCCGGCGGCAAAGGAAGAAGCCTTCGATGGTCCCGCGGAAGGTGAGGCATCTTGCGTTCCGCTCACTGACACAAACGCGGAACAAGAGCCTGGAGCACCGGCAGAGGATTCTGCGGAGCAGCAGTTTCTGCCGAAATACTCGCCGCTTCCGGCTCTCTCTACTTCTGGTACATGTGACCAGCTTCTTGAGATGCTCGACCATATTGCCGGCCTCGACACGGAGGTGCTGATTACCGGGCCCCCTGGCGCCGAGATGACACGTTACGCGCGTTATTTGCATCTGCGCAGCCAGAGGGCTGATCGGCCCTTCGTTCCCGTTTGCTGCGGGCGAGACGGGCAAGGCCTAATTGACGGCGAGCTGTTCGGCCGAGGTGGCGATGCGAAGAGCGACTGTTTCATTGCCAAGGCCGAAGGGGGGACCTTGTTCCTCGACGAAGTGGACCAATTGCCCCTCGGCGCTCAAATCAAGCTGTTGCGTTTTCTTGAGAAGAAAGAGTACCGCCCGCTTGGCGAAGCCCGTATCCGGCGGGCTGATGTGCGGCTGATCATGGCGGTCAGCGCCGGTCCGGCCGAAGCGTTGGGCGAAAAGCCCCTCCTTCCTGAGCTCAACTCCCGTTTGCGCTTGACCGCGGTCGAGGTCCGCACAACTGCGGATCAGAGTGAGGAGTTTCCTTTGTTGAGCCCCACGTTCACCTCCGATTATGACGGCACCTGATTGTCCCGACCGGACGCTCCTCACGACGA
This sequence comes from uncultured Methylocapsa sp., assembly GCA_964457695.1. Classification (GTDB taxonomy): domain Bacteria; phylum Pseudomonadota; class Alphaproteobacteria; order Rhizobiales; family Beijerinckiaceae; genus Methylocapsa. Next base: position 2,050 of record CAYWHF010000153.1, on the reverse strand, counting down.
GCCACTGAATAATTGGGGACTGCCCTCGCCCGGCGATCGCAGCGAGGTCGGAATCACGCAACTTATTATTATTTGACTGCCTTCGGACGGCGCGTCAGGCGGAGATGTGTGATCTGCAGCTGCCCCTGGTCTCCGAAGCGCGGAAAACCTGGCCCGATCTCGGACCGAGAGCCGACGCGACCATGCTGAACCCCGCTTGTTCAGGGCCAGCTAAACCCTCTTCGAGAAGGCTCCCGTCTACCCATGTGAAAGCACATTACGTCAGACACTTCTATGCACTGGGCATGATTAACCAATTGATTCTAGCGATCTTGCCACCGAGTGAGCCCTCAGCCAGATCGTCCATTTCCTTCTCAGCCGCCTTGTCAGGTTTTCTGTCTGATATAATTGTTACGACTACCGAGAGTTCTGGATGCTGTTTTAATACGGGTTGCATGTTTTGTATAAGGCTCGCCGCTTGACTGCGTTTCTGAAGGCGCTCACCTTTTGTTTTTTCACTCCCGGCAAGCCTCCAATCACTTTTCATTGTGATTTCAAGTGTAATAAATTGGTCCTGCGTTGCAACCAGTAGGTCCGGCCTGCTGGACCCAGTTAGCCCCCGGCCCATCCCTGGCATTCTTATAACCGGTTCGTTGAATACTTGCGCCGCCTGGCCACTAGTCGGCATCGAAGACTGCAGTCGCTCCATCGACAGCCCTATCTTTGGCCTTTCTTCAGCAACGTGGACACCTTGTGGCAATAAAGCGGGAAGCACTTCACGCACAAGAACGCCCTTACCTACTCGCTCGAACTCCTCAGGCGTACCCGACGACGGCAACGGTGTCGTACCTCTCCCCTGCCAATACGTGTAATTTGACGTTGCTTTCACTATCTGAAATACGACGTCTTCTTCGGCCTTTTCTCCTGCTGCCTCGTCCGGTCCTTCACTCGCCTTCCAGTGGAAGTTCCAAGCCTTTCCGCCGTCTACTACGTTAATCGACTTAAACACATTATGTTCGGCTTTGACTTCATGACTTACATCTTCCGCCTCTTTCAAAGTAATTTTGCCGTCCTTCTTCCTGCTCTCCGCTTTCGTATGGAGTGCCGCCAATCCAGCCTGTATTTTGGCCGATTTCTCTGGATCGTCTTCATGCGGCTCCTTTCCTTTGTCCTTCTCCTTCCCCCCGAGCAGCCCCTTGATGAAGCCGCCAACCGCCTTCACGGCCTTCACCGCCAAATTGATCACCCAGTCGATCGCCGTGTTGATGGGCTTGCGGATCGTCTCAATCACCGACTTGATCTTATCGCTGATCCCGCCGAGGCCGAGCAGACTCGCGAGGAAGCCGATGACCACCGGGATGGCCTTCGCCAGAGCATTCTCGACCATGGCCGCAGCGCCGCCGATCGCGCCCATAGCGATCGCGGTGACAGAGTCGATCACGGCGTTGACGAGCGCGAGAATTTGGGCGCCGCGCTCGACGAAGAATATGATGATGTCGTAGATCGCCTTGCACGCCTTGACGAAGGCCGAGGCCGGATTGAGCAGCCCGATCAGCCATGTGATGCCGGCGACGATCACCCGCTGGATGATGAACGCCTTGATCTGATCGATCACCATCGCCTTCAGATCGCCGAGCTTCTCCTTGATCCATTCCCACAGCGCGCCCGGTCCCTCGGTGATAAGTTTCTTGAAGATTTCCGCGGCGGTCTCCAAGGCGGCAACCATCTTCTCGCCGAGTATCGCCACCGCGCGCGCACGGATATTGGCGTAAGTGAGGCCGAGGACCTGGAGCACGAGGCTGAGGATTCCTTTGAGATCAAAGGTCTTCGGCAGCGTGATGCCTGCTTCCGCGACTGCGCCGAACAGCCACTCCATGAAACCCTGCTTCAAGTGCTCGCCGATGCGGGAGGCAAAGTTCTGGACGCCGAGCTTCACGCCCGCAACGAGATTGCCCAGGAACTTGATCGGATGCTGGATGATGAGGTTGATTGCATTTGCGGCGCGGGCCAGCACGCCGGACAGCATGTTTTTCAGATTGATGTTGGTATGGATGGCCCCGGCCAGTGCTTC
>CAYWHF010000152.1:0-6219 GCA_964457695.1 uncultured Methylocapsa sp. | reverse complement strand
CGGCGGCGGCAATGCCAACATCCGAGGTCCTTGCGGACAAAGCAGCACTAAGCCGTGGCGATTTGCCGTCTCCGAAGCGTTTTGAACCCTGCCTAAACAGGCCTGCACCGGCCGTATTCTTGGGCCATCGGCGACCCGCTCCCGCGCTATCTTCAGCGGGGCTTTTTCTCATTCCAGTCGTGAAAAACCGGGAGCGATAGCCGGCCCGTTCTACGCCGGCTCAAAGCGCTTTTACTGCTGCGAGAACTTCCGTGGCATGTCCGGGAACCTTCACTTTCTTCCAGGCGGCAAGAATCTTGCCGTCCTTTCCTATAAGAAACGTCGTTCGCTCGATCCCCATATATTTGCGCCCGTACATGCTCTTTTCGACCCAGACTCCATAGGCCGCGAGCATTGTTTTCGAGTCATCGGATCCGAGCGCCAGCTCAAGCTTGTGTTTGGCTTTGAATCTTTCGTGGCTTGCGACGGAGTCGGCTGAAACGCCGAGGATCGCTGCGCCTGCCTTCTGGAATTCGCCCCGCAAGGCATTGAAATCGATCGCTTCCCTCGTACAGCCAGAGGTATCGTCCTTCGGGTAGAAGTAAAGAACAAGCAATTGGTCACGAAAGCTTGCGAGCGAAACCTTACCTCCAGCGTCGTCCGGCAAATCGAAATCCGGCGCTTTGTCGCCAAAAGCCAGTCCTATGCAACCTTTCTTGCCTAAATCGTTATTTGAACCTCTATCCGATGGCTTCGGCAGCCTTTTCGGTAAATTTTCGTTCATCGAGCCTTCCTTTCGTCATATTAACTGGCAATTGGCAGAAACCCAGCCCTAGCGGTTTGCGGCCGCGAATTTTCCGTAAGCTGCGTATAGGCGAGGGTGATCGCGGTTTCCAGCTTCAGCTTGCTATTGAAAGGCAGCGAGCAGGTGGCCAGTGTTGAGGACAATCTTGATCGCGCACGGTTGTGGCTAAAGAATTGGCCACATCGGTGCGAGGATGCGGCGGCATGGATCCGCCAAAATATCAGCCGCCTACCCGGTGGGGCGTGGCATCCCTATTTTCTTCCCAGGCTCGCCTTCGGCTTATTCTCCCTGGTGCTCCTCGCTGCCGTCCTTTTTGCTGCCCGACTTTGGTTTGGACCCATACCGATCGATAGTCTTGCACCGCGGGTTGCCGGCGCAATCGGCGAACGCTTCGGCAACAGATATGAATTCAACATTGGCAAGCTCGCCATCACCTTGGACGGCGCGGTGCCGGTGCTGAGCATCGATGAATTATCGGTGAAGGAGCCCGCCGGGCGCAATATTTTAACCGCGCCGCGCGCCGAAGTTTCGGTCGGACCTCTTGCTCTCATCGCCGGGAGGATAGGCCTGAAGCGGCTTGAGATCTATGACGTCGAATTGCGTTTGGCGTTGCGGCCCAACGGTTCGCTCGCCTTGCCTGTTTCGCCCGGGGCCGGGGATGAGGTGGATCTTACCCCGCCGCTGCGTAAGACGGTCGAACCAGAGGGCGCTCTCGCGTCCTTGCCGGAGGGGCCGCCGGACTTCCGGGGCGGTGCGGCGGAGATGCACGGCTCTCCTCCCGAGGGTCAATTTGCGGCGGTGATGCGGCTCGCCGTTGACACGCTGACAAGTCCAGACAGTCTGACCGCGGCGATCCATCGCATCGGGATCTCGCGCGGCAAAATAGTTATCGACGACGAGACCAGGAACCGGAAACTGGTCTTCAATGGGGTCAATCTCGAGTTCGACAGATCGTCGAGTTCGACAAGGTTCGACCTCTCGGTCGATGGGCCAAATGGCCGCTGGCGCGCCTTTGGTGCGGCTAGCGGGGTGCCTCTTTCTGAACGCTCGCTGACAGTTTCGGTTTCAAATCTGTCTGCCGATGAATTGCTGCTTGCTGCAGGCCAACGCACGATTGGCGTCGATTTCGATATGCCGTTGTCGGGCGATCTCGACCTCCGTTTGGGACCCGACGGGAGGATTTCGCAGGCGGCAGGGCAGCTGGAGTCGGGACCCGGCTATTTCCGGTTCGACGACCCCGACAGCGAACCAACGATGATCGACAAATTGGGCGGGGGTTTTCATTGGAACCAGGCGAGGCGCATCATTGTGGTTGATCGCCTGCAAATGGCGGCTGGGGCAACACATTTCGGCGGATCAGGCTCGCTCGCGCCCCCGGTCCGGGATGGCGATCCTTGGTCGATTCACTTGGCCAACACGGAACCCAATGTGTGGGGCGCGGAACGGCCCGGTGAGAAGCCGGTATTGATCGATCTTACCGACCTCGCGGCACGGCTTTATCCTTTGGAAAAGAAGTTCGTCATTGACAGGTTTTCATTTAGCGGCCCGCAATGCGGCTTGGCACTCGCCGGGTCGATCGATTGGTTTGCCGGGCCTCGCCTCAAGCTTGGGGCGTCGATTTCGCCGATGCCTATCAATACTGTGACGCGATTGTGGCCCTCTTTCGTTGCCGCATCGGTCCGGTCCTATCTGCTTTCCCACGCCAGCGAAGGAATCGTGGAGAAAGGCACGATTCAAGTTAATTTCGATGCGGCGGATTTGCGGGCGATACGGGAAGAGCACGCGCCGGCCGATGCAAATGCGTTGGTTGAATTTACGATCAAGAATGCGAGCCTGGGGTTCCTGCCTGGGGTTCCGGCGTTGCACGGGATCGACGGCGTTGGCCGCGTCACCGGGCGAACCGCGATTTTCACGGTATCAAACGCCGCAATTGAAACCGGCAAGGGCCATACGCTGACCTTGTGGGGAGGCGGTTTCCGGGTTGCCGATACTGACCCAAAGCCAGTCCCGGCAGTTGTGGAAGCCAAGGCAATGGGTAGCGTCGAGGCGATCGGAGAGCTGCTCTCCCATGACGCCCTAAAACCCTATGCGAGTCTGCCGCTCGATTCTTCCACGCTGAGCGGCGAAGTAAATGGTGACTTAGAAATCGACATGAATCTTGGCGCCGATGCAGGCCCATCGGACACGCGGCTCAAGATCGAAGCGATCGCGAGCAATCTCGCCGCCGAGCGGTTGATCGGCAATGAAAAGCTCGACGCAGCGACGCTCGCCGTTAGTGTGGACCCGGCAGGGCTTAAAGCGAGCGGACAAGGCACGATGTTCGGTGCTCCGGTGACGGTCGACATTACGAGACCTGCGGGCAAACCAGCCGAAGCGACAATAGGAATGACGATTGACGAACCGATGCGCGCGAAACTTGGTTTAGGCGCCCTGCCAGGCGTGACCGGGCCCGTCGCTGCGAAGGTCAGCGCGCCTATCGGTACCGGGGAGAAGCCTCGAGCCAAAGTCGAACTCGATTTGAGCGCCGCTGCGATCGATATTCCTGGAATTTCGAAACCGGCAGGGCAGCCGGGTAAGGTTTTATTCGCCATCGCAACCAATGACGCATCAACTTCGCTCGACCAAATTCTCGTCGACGCCGGCCCCGTTCAGGCACGCGGCAAAATGGAACTTGGGCCCGGGTTTTCGCTGATCGCGGCCTCATTTCCGCAGGTGAAACTATCGTCCGGCGATGAGTTGAAGGTCGATGCGACAGGGGCCGGCGACACTCTGAAGGTGGTCGTGCGGGGAACCGTGATCGATGCGCGGCCCTTCCTGAAATCGCTCATATTCGATCCTCCCAAAGGCGGCAACACGGAGCCAAAAAATGGCGAGGAGCACGCCACGGCTGCCGCAAGTCAATCCAAGGAAATCGAATTCGACGTCAAAACCGGCATTCTGAATGGCCACAATAATCAGGCCATTTCCGGGGCCGAATTGCTGTTCGCCAAACGCGGCACCGAGATCAAACAATTTTCTTTTTCCGGCACATTTGGCGCAGAACAAATATCAGGCAATCTCATCAACGGCGGTGGCGCTCCGGCGCCGCGTCTCAACCTTGTATGCGACGATGCCGGCTCCTTGTTATCATTCCTCGACCTCTACAATCATATGGAGCGCGGGCAGTTATCGGCAGGCATACTGCTTGAACCCGACGCGCTCATCGGCGTCCTCGTCATTAACAACTTTGTATTGCGCGACGAACCTTCGCTGCGCAGGCTTGTGGCAGAGGGCAATGCGCAGACTGACGCGTCCGGGCAAGTTAAGAGATTCGATACCAACGCGGTCGCCTTCAACAAACTGCAAGTCCGTTTCCAGCGCGATGGCAGCCGCCTCGCCCTGAGCGAAGGCACCATGAATGGCGACGCCATCGGCCTTACCGTTGACGGCGCGATCGACTATGTGCACGACATCGTCGACATGAAGGGTACGTTTGTCCCCGTTTTTTCCTTCAACAATATGTTCGCGAAAATCCCAATCGTCGGTCCTATCCTCGGGGGACACTCGGAGGAAGGGCTGATTGGATTAAACTACAAGATCAGCGGCCTTGCCAGCGCGCCGACGCTCAGCGTTAATCCGCTTTCGGCAATTGCGCCAGGAATGTTCCGCCAGATTTTTGGTGTGGTCGATTTCGACCCGCAAAATCCTCAGCGGTAAGAACCGCCGGGGCGGCGGCCCAGACGATGCAGGACGCTTTGTTCACGAGAGCGACTGAACAGCTTCAGCGTTTTAACCGCTGGCGAAGAGCCAAGCCAAAAAGACCTAAAAAGAGCGGACCAAGGAGACTTTGTACGGTGCTGACCATCTTGGCGTATCCGTCCGGCTTCGCGACTTCCTCGGCTTTAAGGAGTGTCATGACTCGGAAGCTGTAATGGAGGGCCTGCAACCAATCCTCCAACTTATTTAGGCAAAGTCTATGACCGTGGCCCGCTGGTTCAACAAGACCCAACCCAAGGTAGAGGAAAGCGCAACCGAAGAGCAGCGCCCCCGCCCAGATCAGTGGGCGCAGATAGCGCTCACCATAACCGCTCACTGCCCAATAGAGCGTCAGGAAAAACTTGAGGCCCGCTGGAGTCTCTGGGTTTTTCCGGCGCATTTCTTTTTCGCCGTAATGAAAGTCGCCGGCTCGCTCGTAGTCCCGGCGATCCTCATGGTTTTGTTTTAGTTCGCGGTATAGCCGCTCAATCTGGGCATAGGGGCGGCCTCCCTCTTCTGGAGGAGAAGTCTCATCGCAAACTCCGACTCGCTTGCCAATCCATTTTTCATTGGAAATTATGGGCCACGTCACATTGGTAAATTCAGCCCCGCGTAGATCCGTGTCTAGGAATCGGCACCTGCTAAGATCGGCGCCTCTAAAGATGAGGGAATCAAGTGGCTCTATGTACGCCCGCCGGAAGTCAACCTCCGCGTCTTTAAAGATTGGGATCGTATGACCTTGCTCATCGTTCTTGGCGGTGAAAATCGTTCTGCCGAAAAATTTAGTGTCATTGAATGAACCCGCCGTGGCAAACGTGGCCTGGCTAAAATCGGCCTTCGCAAACTCGGCGCTGTAAAAGTCTGCCTCCTTCACAAACTTGGCCAAGCTGAAGTCGGCGAACTCAGTGAACTTGGCCGCCCTAAAGTTAGCCCCTTCCGTAAACTCGGCCAAGATGAAGTTGGCCCCCTTCGCAAACTCGGCCCCGGTGAAGTCGGCCAACTCCTCGAACTTGGCGATATGAAACTGGGCGGGCTCCCTGAACATAGCCCCCTTGAAGTTAGCCCCCTTCGCGAACTCGGCCAATAAGAATTCGGCGAACGCAGGGAAAACAAAATGCGAAAAGTCGTTTCTTCCGCTTTCGCGGTGCTCGGCCAAAGCACTATTAAAAAGTGCTACGTCTTTTTGTGGATTTTGAGAGTGCAGGATGCATAAACGTTCTTCTGTGCTTTCGCCGCCATCCCGTCTACAATTGTCGTGGTATTCACATTTCGGCATTTATGCAGTTCCCGAGGCAAAGAATTTTAGCTACCCGATTCAAGCATTATGGCAAGCCCAGAAAGTCAAGGGTGCAGGCTCTTGGCGTCAGTGGCGGAATATTTTTGGACCGCTTTTTTTCCCCATCAATCGGACGTCGCAAATGCTATGGTAACGGCAATACGGTCACGTTACTTGCAACGGGCCAACGACATGCGGCGCGCAGTTTCTCTCGAAAAGGATCACGGCCTTGACCACCCCAAATAGCCCTGGCTGCGGACATGGCCAGCTCCTGCTGCCGGAGCGGCTGGTCGAAGGCTACAAATCCTTTCTCGGCGGGCATTTCAAGCGCGAACAAGACCGGTTTCGTCATTTGGCTGGGGCCGGGCCAACTCCGAGGACTCTGCCGAACGGAAGCTTGCAGTTCGGGGTTTCGTCGGCGGTC
>CAYWHF010000151.1:0-6255 GCA_964457695.1 uncultured Methylocapsa sp. | reverse complement strand
AAATAAAAAGATTGCGGCAGGAACTTTCCGCTCAAAGAGAATTCAAAAACAACCCATGTCAATGGGGGCCACCCTCTCCGCAATGTTCGATCCGCTGAAGATCGGTTCCCCGGAATCGTTTCGTACCGACAGACCTTGGGGCGATTATATTCTTTGGGGTTATGGCATGCATGGATGTTTCGGCGCCCACATCAACCGCGCCGTCCTGCCGGTAATCCTGAAACCGCTCGTTTTAAAGGACGGCCTCCGCCGTGCGCCAGGCGAGGCGGGCCAAATCGACACCGGGGGCACGCAATTTCCCAAACATTTTGTGGTCGAATGGTCCGATTAAATGTCTTTTCGAATTTTCCTGCATTCCTTCCCCATCAATTTTTCGGCAATCTCGCCCAGCGGCTTGCAATAAGCATCGAAAGCAAAGTGCTGTTGATAAAATTGCCGCGTAGGCGACGATGCGCGGTCGAGATCTGGCAAATGACGCCGCTCATTTGCGCGGCGAAGCGCCGCCGCAAAACCGGCTGCATCTTCGGCAATTGTGACGTTAGGAAGATTCGCCGCAGCAGCTGAAAACCCGCGGAAAGCGAGCGGCGTCGCTATAAGCGGCGCGCCGCAAGAGAGCGCCTCGATGGTCTTGATCGATATCCCATGCCCGGCCCTGGCAGGAAGCAGCACCGCCGTTGCATTCCGGTAGGCATCGCGGAGCGTTCCGGTCTCGACTCTTCCCTGGAAGAGACCGGCACGCTTCCTGAAAAGAAGCGGCGCGCGCCAGCGAAACATGCGATCGATATTGCCGAATATCTGGACCGGTATTTTGGGCACGAGCGGCAGCACCTTCTGCAAAAACCAGCAAAGATCGAGAAAATTTGGATAATGGGCACTGGCGACAATGATGGCTTCGCTACCTCCCGCGCCGATTGGCATGGCGGCGACCGCTGGATAAAGCAGCGCATGGCGGTTTTCCGGAAGAAGTTTCTGAAACTCCGCCGCTTCCTCGGCATTGAGATGGATCAAAAGGTCCGCACAGCGCGCGGTCTCGAGCTCGATTTTGAGCAAATCCTCGTAGCTCGCCACCGGTGGAAGCCAGAAGCCAGCGCGATTGCGCAGCGCATATTGGCGCGCTTGCAGGTCATGCGTGTCGAGAAGAATTGGACATCCATGGTGCTCGCGCAGCCGGACGGCAGCTGGTAAACAGAAGAAATGATTGCAGTGGATGAGGTCGAGCCGCGGCGCGAGAGCAAGCATTTGCGGGATCGTGACGTGGCTCGCGGCCGCAAGCCAGGTCGCGGCAAAATTGCCGTGCAGCCATTGCTTTGCGGCACGAAAAAAGCGGCCATCAAACACTTCCCGCAGCGGCATGCCTGCGAAGCCGCGGGCGTCCACTTCGAGATCGCCCGTCGCGGAAAGATAAGCTTTGCATGCACGCGATCCATCGACGGCGCCAGGCGAGTCGGCAATTGCGAGACTAAGGACTTTCGCGCCAAGACTGCGATAGGCGCGCGCTTGCAAGACAAACACTTGGTGGCTGCCGCAGGAATGCCACGCCGGATGCACGAGCAAGATAGTCTTGCCGCGCAATGGCAGCTTCGGACAGGCTGCTCGAGGAGTGAGCTGAGGCGGCGACATAATTCTAATGGGTGGCGGTCTCCGGCTCTTGCGGCCAAAGGAGGATTCGCAAAGGCACGTGCGCACACAGCATCCGAAGCTTGATTGCTGCCCCGCCGATAACCGGAGCGATTGTGCCGCAATGCGCGACGCGCTGCTGAGCCAATCGCGAACGCCGTGCGCAGCTGGGACAAACCAGGCCGGAATCCTTATAAACGAGACTTGGCATGAGTCCCTATCTACGATAGTTAACATCAGACCGGGGCGCGGCCCGCGCGCCGATCAATTGATGCTGGATTGGAGCTGAAGGTCAACAGCCAGCTGCACGAAAGTCTAATGCTGTCGTAATCGTGATGCCTCCCGCTTAGTTTCCAATGGCCTTGGCATAACTCATCTCTTAAAAGCAACATGCAAGATACCGCAGCATCGAAAAACTACGGGATGGCGACCCTTGCCAATGACAAGATCATCCAATGGCTCCTGCCTTTCTTGGAGAGCCATCGCACCACAAATCCGTCGACGCCTCTTTACGTCATCCCTTATGACGACAACGTTCAATTGACTCGCCGCGCGGCCGAGATTTATGGCGCAAATTTCGTCGAAACGGATAGCGCCGAGCTCGATGCTCTCGCCAAGCGACTTTATCCTTTGTTTCCCGCGCATCGCAGGAGACTGCGAAAGTTTATTTGCCTCGCGCTGCCGCTTGACGAGGTCATTTATTTCGACGCTGATATCATTCTGTTTCGCGATTTTGCTTCGATGTTCGGGCGCCTCGAAGCGGGCAAGACCGATTTGATCGTCTCTGCGCAGGCAGATGACTTTGTCTATAACAAGAACAGCGAGCGCTTCGATTTTCTTCGCGAGGCCGTGCGCTTTAATGACGGGTTCTTCATCACCACGAATTCTATTCTCAGCCTTAAGAATTTCCGCGATGTCATCGAGAAAGATGAGGCAGTTTTTCACGCCGTCCGTCAGCGCGGCATGCTGTTTGCCCAGCCCTTGACCAATTTCGTCGTGCATCGTTTAGGCTTGCGGGTTGCGCCCGTGTACAATTGTATTCCTGGCGTATCTGGCGAAAGTTTCTACAAGGCCGAAGGTGTGACTTTCGATGCCGCGGGGCCGCGCGACTCTCAGGGCAACGAAATTTATTTCGCCCATTGGGCCGGTGCCGTATCCCTCCCTAACCGCCGTGTTTTCGATGCGGCCTGGCGCCGATACGCGGACCTTGCCGCGGCGCGGATGAAGTGTTGAACGCATTGCGGCTGCCGCCTGGATTGTAATATGCCCCGGCTCCTTTTCCTCTACTTTTCGAAACGCATCGCGCTTGCCTCCCTTATGATCGCAACCGGGATTTGCGTTCCAATCGTAATGTCGTCCCTTTTTCATTCCCTTCCAGCGGCCGCCATCCGCGGCGGCTTGCTTGTGCCTGCGCTGCTCGGCACATTTCCGACAGTCCTTTATATCGCCCTGCCGGCGGCGGTTGGCTTGGCGGTTGCGCTGGAATTCGCCCGCATGTCGACCGATGGCATGATCGCGGTGCTCTATTCCTTGCGCCTTTCGGCCTTGGCGATCTCCCTTCCTGCGGCTTTCGTCGCCTTGATCGCGGTTGGCTGCGGCTATTGGGCATCGACGGTTTTCGCGCCGGCCAATACGGGCCAGATGCATGACGTGATTCATGTCATTCGTAATTCGCTCAACCACCGGATGCTCGAGCCGGCGCGCTTTTACACCTTCGACAATGGCGCGCGGACGATCTATTTCCGCCGCTGGATTTCGGCCGACGTCGTCTCAGGCATGTTCATTCATCAGTTTTCCGCCGAAAAGAATGAAGAGCAGGTTATCCTTGCGGAAAAAGCAGAGTTCCGCCGCAACGTGCAAGGCGTCGTGCTGATCATGAGCAGGGGTTCGATCGAGACCATTCCGGCGGACGGCACGGCGGCCCGCACCGCAGATTTCGACGAATATGCGATGCCCATCGGCATGCAAGGCACGGGTGGACTGCCGCCGCGCAACTGGCGGGGACCCTTCGAATTGTCCATGTTTGAGTTTTTTCGCGAACGGCCGTCCCCCTTCTTGTTTCCGGGCCCCTATGCGGATTGGATGAGCGAGGGAGCGAAGCGTTTCGGAGTCCCAGCACTTGCCCTTGGCCATGCGCTTCTCGCGATCGGGCTCGTTCTGACCCTCGGCTCGGCGACCGGGCGCGCTCCGGCGGGAGCGCTCATCGCGGCCATTGTCGCAGCGCCGGCGGTTCATATCGCAATCCTCATCGGCGCCGAGACGCTGGTGCGCAAGGATCCGCGCCTGGTCTGGCTCGTCGGCGCGGCAATCATCGCGGAGCTCGCCGCCGCCATTTTTCTCATCGCTCGGCAAAACGCGAATTTCACCCTGCCTAAGGACAGCGCGCACGTCTCTCGCCCTTGAGGAGCGCCCGGTCGGTTCCGCTGCTATGCGTGAACATCCGCGGCGAATTATTTTGGCTGTGCCGCTTTGTTCAAATTGCTTTCCTCGCGTGGCGCCCCTTTTAGAAGGAAACGGTGTCAGAAAGGCTAGGCGCGAGCGCCGGAGCTTTTTTACTTCCGATCGCCGCGCGGTAAGAGTCGATGATTTCTTCCGCGGGGCCAATGCCTCTTGCCACGCCGTCCTCGATCCAAATGACGCGGTCGCAGAGCGACTCAAGCATATGGAGATCATGCGACACGACCATAATCGTGCCGCGCTTTGCAAAATCCCTAATAAAAGCGTCGCATTTTTTGGCAAAGGCAGCATCGCCAACGGACAATGCCTCGTCGACGATCAAAATGTCCGCGTCGGCATGGGCGCAGACCGCAAAGGCAAGCCGCGCCGCCATGCCGCTCGAATAAAGTTTTACTGGCTGATGAAAGAAATCGCCGATCTCGGCAAAGGCAGCAATTGCCGAAAGTCTCGCTTCGACCGTGGCGCGGCGCATTCCCAAAATGGCGCCGCCGATCAACGCATTCTCCCGCCCCGTCAGCTCATGATCGAAGCCCGCGCCCAGCGCCAGGATCGGCGCAACCTGACCTGTGACCTGCACCTTGCCGTGCGTCGGCAAGGTAATGCCGCAGATGACCTGTAACAGCGTTGTTTTACCCGCGCCATTGCGCCCGATAATGCCGATGCGCTCGCCCCGGCGCACCTTAAAACTGATGTCCCGCAGCACCCAATGCGGATGATAGAATTGCTTCCAATGCCCGAATAAAGCCTGCATGAGCTGATCGTTGCGCCGCAAATAAAGCTGAAACGCCTTGCCGACATGTTCGCAACTGATGACAACGTCAGATGACATCTGTGAACACGGCCTTGTATTGCATGAAAAACCGGTAGGAGAAAAAGAATACAAAGATCGATCCCAAAACAGTACCGCAGTAAAGCAAGACTCCCGGCAATCTGCCGAACAAAAGAAGATCCCGGATCATCTCGACGTAGTTCCCGATCGGATTTAAGTGCAAATAGAGGCGCAAATCGGGCGGCACGTCATCAATCGCGTAAAAGATCGGCGTCGCAAACATCAAGACCGGCACGATCGAAATCATGAGATGGGCAACATCGCGGGTAAACGATCCAAGGGCCATCAGAAACCATGAGGCCCCAAGCAGAAATAGGAAAAGAGGCGCGAGAACAAAGGGCAGGAGCACCGCCGGAAGCGGCAACCGCCAGGTCGCCAAGAGCTCGAAAACGACCAGAACGGCGAGGCTTATCCCAGCATAAACGGCGGCGCGGATCGTCGCTGTCCAAGCCAAGGTTTCGCTTGGAAAAATCGACTTTTTGATGACGCCCGCGTGTTCGTGCAAAAGCCCGGGCGAGCGATAGGCAAGCTCGCTGAACAGATTGAAGACGATCAATCCGGCAAAGATCGACAAAGCGTAACTTCCTGTTCCGCCGCCCTTTGCCGACGCCGGAAGCCCGACCGCATTGGAGAAAACCACCGTATAGGCGCCGAGCATCACGAGAGGCCCAAAGATCGCCCACAGCCAGCCAAGGATTGTGCCGCGGAAACGCACCGCCAATTCGCGCCGGACCACCGCCCTGATCAACTCGCGATGCTGCCAGGCATTGGCGAAAGGCGTCAGCAAATTCATTTGGAGGGCGGATTCGGCGGCCCGCCCGCGAATGAGGTCCAAGCGACTCATGGCGGCGATCTAGACCAGTTTACACAGCTCCCGTCAACGCTCGCCAAACGTCGCAACGGTCTGAAAAACGTGCTGGCGGTTATGTAGAGGCCTCAGCGCCCGCCGGAGTGGCATCAGCACCATTTCCAGCCTTAAAGCATAAACTTGACATCAAGCGCAAGATCTCGCACACCAAACCTGCTACTCGGACCTATTAAGACCATTTTCCTAGATTAGCCTGATACAGATAATCACCGAAGGTCAATCACCATGAAATACATTCTCGTAATACTCTCTATCTTAAGGCTCATCTCTTCAGCCAATGCCGCTTGTGATTTTGACAGCCGCTTCTACGGTGACCGCCCCGAGGCCTACGATTCTCTTTTCGAGCGCTCCCAAAAGCTTGAACACCGTCTCGACCGCATTCAACGGGAACAGAGTGAAGAGAACCAACGACTTGAGCAAGAAATCATCGAGTCTGAAGAGTAAACCTCTCACACCCGAAACGCCTCCCTAAACGGATCGGACC
>CAYWHF010000150.1:2384-6307 GCA_964457695.1 uncultured Methylocapsa sp. | reverse complement strand
CCACTGGTGTGAGGGTCTGATCGGCCATTGCCTGGTCGGGACCTGCAAGGCACGAAATTGGGGGCCAGACCGGAGATGTCGCAGGCGCCGCGCAGCAGATTGCCGAAATCGCATATTACCTTGCTTTGGCTGCCCGTGCCTGACACGCCCGTGCGCGGCCCGGGCCAATTTGCCAATTTGAAGACAGCAGGCCTACGCGCCAGCGAGATAATGTGTCGGATCGACCGGGGTCGTCCCCTTGCGCAACTCAAAATGCAGCTGCGGGGTCGAAACATCGCCGCTTTGGCCGGATTTTGCGATCGTTTGACCCCGCTTAACCGTATCGCCACGCTTCACTTCGATTTCGCTCGTGTTGGCATAGGCGGACACAAAGCCGTTGGGGTGCCTGATCAAAATCAGATTGCCATAGCGCTTCAATTCATTTCCGGCGTAGGCAACGTAGCCGCTTTCCGCCGCCTTAACCGAGGTGCCTTCGGGAAGCGCTATATTTATGCCGTCATTGCCGCCCGGCTTGAATGCCTGGATGATGCGTCCCCGAGCGGGCCAGCGAAATTCCGGATCGGCTGTCCCGGAGGCCGCAGCGCCCGCGGCGGCGGCAGTTTGGTTGTGCCCTTGTCCCGACTGCGGCGCGGCTGCTTGATTTTCGACAATGGCCGCAGTCTCGCCTGCCGCGGCTAAAGTCCTTTGCCCGCGGGCGCTTTTGATTGCGTTTTGCGCTTCCTTTTGATTGACCCTCGCGGTGCGGGATGAGCCCGCGGCCCTGGCGGCCCGGACATTTGCCGCTTTGAGGTGTGCCCCCTGTTCTGCCAATGTGCGCGGCGGCTCGCCCAGTGCTTTGGCGTGCGTTCCAGCTTTCGCTTGTGCCAATTTGGGAACGGCGCGAACACCGCTCGAAGCCGCCAGGGCTGCGTTATAGATTGGGATGATTAAGCGGGTTCCGGGCTGGATTTGCGATGCCGAGGAAAGCCCGTTTGTTCGAACGAGCGCATCGACCGGCACGCTGTACCGATTGGCCAAAATTTGGGCGTTTTCGCCCTGCGCGACGACGATCGGCGAACCGCCTTGCGCCGACCACCCGGCGGAACTTCCCATATCGCGCGGCGGCACGAGCAATGAGACTTGCGGACGTTGCTGCGAGGATACGCCAGCGCTAGCGTCAGGAGCGCTGAGCGGGCGCGATTGCACGGGAGAAACGGGGACCGAAGCGGCAACTCCGCCCGCCGGCGCCTGACCATCAAGGCGCGCCGAACTTTGGAACGGATTTGACAAGGGATCGCTCAGCCTGTCGGAGCTTGAACAACCGGCAAGCAAACCGGCGACGGCGCCCACCAAGGCCAAACGAAGCGCGAAAGCTGCGCGGAAGAAACCAACGATTTCACACATGAGGCAACCCACCGGCAAATTGTCTTTTCGTCATTAACTGCGGAGTAAGTTAAAGGACGGTTTAGATATGAACAATTATTCACAAAAGACGAGACAAAATTATGTTTCTTCGCGCCATAGCCGGAACCTTCAAAGCGCGGCGGCTTCACCCGGCAAAAGCGCTTGCATGCGGCAGGGGCAAACCGGGCTCTCGTCGATGCCGCCAGCCTCGTTGCGCGCAATCCGCACGATGTGCTGGTGTAGCGAGGTCTCGCCCGGCCGAGCGGCAACAATCAGACCTTTTTCGCCAAGCAAAGCGATGAAGCCTTCTGCCACCCCGGTTAGCAATCCCTGAACGATGATACGGTCGAACGGACCTGTCTTTGGCGTGATCGCAAAGCCATCGCCATAAACAACCGCAGCATTGGTGATCGAAAGCCGTGCCAGCCGCTCTTCGGCCTCGATTGCGAGGCTCTGAAACCGCTCGATCGAAAGCACTTCACGCGCAAGCCTGGCAAGCAAGGCCGTCGCATAGCCCGATCCAGTTCCGATTTCCAATACACGGTGGTGCGGCGCCAGGGCCAGCGCCTCGATCATCCGCGCCGTAAGCCAGGGTTCGGGAAGGGTTTGGCCGCAGCGCAGCGGCAGCGCGATAGGGCGGCGCGCGAGATCGGCAAAGCGATGAGGAACAAAGATTTCGCGCGGGACGATTTCAACCGCGCGCAACAGATCAAGATCCTGGATACCGCGCGCCCGCAGCATCATGAGAAACTCCGCCCTGCCCTGCGCCTCGTTAGGCTTTTCCACGAAGGAACGCACCGGGTCTGCGACGGACATAGGCCTGCCTCGGCTGATTAGCGCAATGAGAGCGCAAGGCGAGCGCGTACCGCCTCATCGGTCAAATCGAGTCTGAGCGGCGTGACCGAGATTTTGTTCTGCGCCAACGCTTCGAGATCGGTGCCGTGACCAGGCGTCGAACTCTCGCGCGCAAAAGAAATCCAATAATAAGGATTCCCTCGGCCATCCGCCCGTTCGTCGATGACAGCTGCTTGCACGTCGCGCCTGCCCTGGGCCGTGACAACGATTCCTTTGACGGCATCTGGGGAACAGGGAGGAAAATTAATGTTGATCACAGCGGATTGGGGGATGCCCGCCGCGAGAATCCGGCCGATGAGGCCGGGCGCGTGAGTTTCGGCGCATTCCCAAAAGCTTTCCTCTCGTCCGACCGGACCATAGGCTTGCGAAAGTGCAATCGCTGGCAGACCGAGACTCGCCGCTTCCATCGCGCCGGCGACCGTGCCTGAATAGGTCAGGTCATCGGCGACGTTGTGGCCATTGTTTACGCCGCAAAGGACGAGATCGGGGGGAACGCCTTCGAGGAGCTTTCGCACGCCCATGATGATGCAGTCTGTCGGCGTTCCTTTGACCGCAAAATTCCGGGAAGAGATTTTGCGCAGCCGCAAGGGATCGTTGATGGTCAGCGAATGGGCAACGCCGGACTGGTCCTGCTCGGGAGCAACGACAAAAACGTCATCCGAAAAAATCTTGGCGATACGCTCCATGAGCGCCAGACCCGGCGCATAAATGCCGTCATCATTGGTGATCAAAATGCGCATCGGTATGGTCTCAAACTTTCGCTATTTTTTCGATACCGCCCATATAGGCGCGCAATACCTCCGGCACGATGACAGATCGATCTTCGTTTTGGTAATTTTCGAGTACCGCGACGAGCGCCCGCCCAACGGCAACGCCTGATCCGTTCAGCGTGTGCACGAAACGCGTGGCTTTCTCTCCATCTGGGCGATAGCGCGCGTTCATCCGCCGCGCCTGGAAATCGCCGCAAACCGAGCAAGACGAGATTTCGCGATAGCGGTTTTGGCCCGGCAGCCAGACTTCGATGTCATAAGTTTTTTGCGAGGCAAATCCCATGTCGCCGGTGCAAAGGGTGACGACGCGGTATGGAAGTTTTAGCCGTTTCAATACTTCCTCGGCGCAAGCGGTCATGCGCTCATGCTCTTTGAGCGAAGCTTCGGGCGTGGTGATCGAGACGAGCTCCACCTTGGTGAATTGATGCTGGCGGATCATGCCGCGCGTGTCCTTGCCCGCCGCGCCGGCCTCGGCACGGAAGCAAGGCGTGCAGGCGGTGAAGCGCAGCGGCAGCTCTTTTTCGTCGAGGATTTTTTCGCGGACGAGGTTAGTGAGGGGGACTTCTGCGGTAGGGATGAGCCAAAACTGTTCATTCAATGGGGCTTTATTTAACAAATGATCGACAACCGCACTGAATTCAATTTGTCCCCTCTTCAAGGCGTTGAGTTCGTCTTTGATCACGTCCTGCGGTGCGCTCGTTAAAGCAAGATCGAGTTGTTCGCCGCGTGTGCGAATGTCTGCGCTTATGAACTGATCTTCCAAAAATTTTGGCAATTGCGCCGTGCCAAACATGGCTTCGTCGCGCACTAGGATCGGCGGGTTGACTTCCGTATACGCCATCGCCGTTCTTTTCAGATTCGTCATGGAGTTCGCGAGGCCCCGCCCCAACCGCCTCGAGCCACCTCTTAGCGCGC
>CAYWHF010000150.1:0-2374 GCA_964457695.1 uncultured Methylocapsa sp. | reverse complement strand
GGCGGGTTGACTTCCGTATAGCCATGCTCGGTCGTGTGCAGATCGAGCATGAATTGCGCGAGCGCACGCTCGAGCCGCGCAAGCGCACCCTTGAGCACGACAAAGCGCGCGCCGGAGATTTTTGCAGCGGATTCGAAATCCATAAGGCCCAGCGCCTCGCCGATTTCAAAGTGCTCCTTAGGTCCAAATTCCAACACGCGCGGTTCGCCGACGCGGCGAACTTCGACATTGTCACTCTCGTCGCGGCCATCGGGCACTTCGTCGATCGGCGTGTTAGGAATTTCGGCAAGCGCCTTGTCGAGCACACCGATTGCGTTGCGCTCCTCGGCCTCAAACTCCGCAAGCGCTGTCCTTAATTCCCCGACTTCGGCCTTCAAGGCCTTGGCGCGGTCTGCACCGCCTGCCTTCATCGCGGCGCCAATCTCTTTCGATGCGGCGTTGCGGCGCTCTTGCGTGGCCTGCGATTTGGCGATCGCCGCCCGGCGTTTTTCGTCGAGCGCCAGCAATTGTGCCGCGAGCGGCTCAAGACCCCGCCGCTTCCGCCCGCGGTCAAAAATCTCCGCGTTCTCGCGAATCCATTTGATGTCGTACATAAAAGCGTTTTCCTAAAACGCAGCCAAGAATTATGGCCCCTGCCCCGGCGGATTTGTTTGGGCTTTCTCGATCATACGGACGGAATAGATCGAAATCTCGTAGAGACCCAGCGCCGGAACGGCAAGCGCCAGCATCGAAAACATGTCGGGCGGAGTGAGGATCGCGGCAACGACAAAGACAAGCACGATCGCATAGCGCCGCTGGCGCCGCAAAAAATCCGACGTCACAATCCCGACACGCCCAAGCAGTGTCAGGATCACGGGCAATTGGAACGTGATACCGAAGGCAAAAATCAGCGTCATGATCAGAGACAAATATTCGCTGACACGCGGCAGAAGCTCGATCTGCGCCCGCCCCGGCTCTTTGGACTGCTGCATGCCGATAAAAAAGAGCAGCAAATTCGGCATCACCACGAAATAAACGAGCAGCGCGCCCGCGACGAAGAAAACCGGCGTGGCAATAAGATAGGGCGCGAAGGCCTTGCGTTCGTGCTTATAGAGGCCCGGCGCGACAAAGGCGTAGAGCTGCGCAAAAACGACCGGACAGGAGAGAAACGCGGCGGAAAAAAGCGCGACCCGGATTTGGGTAAAAAAATACTCTTGGGGCGCGGTATAAATGAGACGCGCTTCGGGACCTGCGGCATGTTGAAAAGGCACGACAAGAATATTGTAGATGTCCTTGGCGAAATAGAAGGAGGCGACGAACATGACCAGGAAAGCAACAAGCGCCTTGATGAGCCGCGCCCGCAGCTCGATCAAATGATCCATCAATGGCGCCTTTGTCGCCTCGATATCGGCATCTGTCATGAAAGACTCGGGGTTACGCCCGTGGAGCGCGAATCTAGCCGAATTAGCGTTCGCCTGATAGTCACCGCCCGGCGTTTGCCTTTGCGCTCTCGCCCCTGGCGCTAAGCGGCTTGGCCTCAACGATCTCGGCGGTGAGCGCGTCGGCAAGCGCCCGCATCTCTGCGTCGATTGCCTCCGCACCCGACGCGCCCGCCTTTTCTGGCGAATTGACATGAGCCAAGGCAACAGGATCGAGGGCGAAATCGCCGTTTAGCGCCGGCGCTGAGGCCGTCGCGCTTTCTTCTGCCGGAAGGGAGGCAGGCTTTTCGGGCGCCTCAAGCGCTTGCGTGAGTTCTGCCTTGATTTGGGCGAGCGGTTCTACACCCAAATCCGGCTTCGCATGATCCGCAAGCTGTTCTACGCCGGCCTTGATGTCGTCGATTTCCGATTCCCGCATGGCTTCCAGGAACTGGCCTCGGAATTCCGCCGCCATGCGCCGCATCTTGGCCAGGGCCTCGCCCACATGACGCATGACGCGCGGGAGTTCCTTTGGCCCAATGACGATGAGCGCAACGATCCCGATGATAATAAGCTTGCCGGCGTCAAATTCGAACATGAGTAATAGTCACTCAAACCAGACCAAAAGCTTGCCAATTCGGCACGCGCCTATTTAGCGAAGCCGTAATGTGACGGACCGGCCGTTTAGCCAAGCTTGCGCGATTCCGGAACCTTTGCCGCATCCGCTGCGGTTTGATGATCAACGCTGCGCATCGGCGGCTCGCTTGGCGGGTGGAGCTCCGGCTTATCGCTCTCCTCGGCCAAACCTTTTTTGAAGGATTTAATGCCCTTGGCCACATCCCCCATAATATCGGAAATTTTGCCCTTGCCGCCAAATACGAGCAGCACGACGGCCCCCACGATGAGCCAATGCCAGATTGAGAGACCGCCCATGGCCAAACCTCCATTTTTCAAGGCGAGACGAGCCCAAAGTGTTC
>CAYWHF010000149.1:0-6315 GCA_964457695.1 uncultured Methylocapsa sp. | reverse complement strand
GACACATCCCCTGATTAGGGGGCGACTTTGACACATCCCCTGATTAGGGGGCGACTTTGACACATCCCCTGATTAGGGGGCGACGCTGATTCGATTTCCATTAGTCTCGTCAACGAGACAAATAACGAGACAAATATTGCGGGTGTCGCTTTCTTTTTTAAGATACTCTGAAAAGGACATGAGTTAAGTGTTTTGCGCGCGATCAAAATTCCGATGGCGGAAAGTTCGCGACTATTGCTTCTATGTTGCTGGTGCGACCATTCTGGTTTGTACCGTGTCTTTTTTGATTTCCGGTCAAGCGCTGGCGCATGAACGCTGGATTTTGTCACCCGATCAAATCGCCGAATTGGAGGCACATCCAGGGCCAAAATTGTATTCCCGGCCGTGCCTGCTTAATGTGACGATGATTTCTTTGTTTCTCTTATTTATCCTGGCCTGGGTCCGGCTCGGTTTTACCGGCGCGCGCGAGTTATTTCCCGATTTGCAGGCGCGATTAGCGGCCTATGGCGATTATGTTCCAATAATCCTGCGGGTGTGTCTGGCTTGGATGCTCATATCTTCCGCCTTCGGCGTGGAGCCGCGCTTCGGCGTTGCGGCGCTTACTTCGCCGACCTTGTTCGCGCCCGATCTGGAGCTAAGGCTGCTGCGGCCGGAGTGGCATTGGTTGGCTTGGGCCGAGGCCGTGGTCGGGTTGGCGATCCTTTTTGGCATTTATGTCCGGTTGTTTTCCATTCTGCTCATCTTGATGGTGGGACTTGGCGCCTGCCTGTTCGGCGCGGACATATTTGCCTATGCGGGCGCCCTGATTGGCGCCGGCGTCTACCTATTGATGCAAGGGCGAGGCGGCGGCAGGCCGTTAATGCCCTTGCCGGCGCCCCATTGCTTGCGTGGTCTGAAATCCTGGTTGGAAGCACAGCCGCGCCAGCGTGCTCAGGCGATCATGCGCGTATTGACTGGTAGCATGATGTTTTACCTGGGCGTGTATTTCAAAGTCTTTCAGCCCAATCTGGTACTCGGCATCGTCTCGATATACCACGTGCCGATCATGTCCGCCGCGCCGGAAGCGTTCACGCTGTTGATGGCCCTTGTTGAGGTAAGCGCCGGCATATTGATCATCGCCGGGATCCTGTTGCGTCCCTTGTCGCTATTTTTGCTGTTTGCGTTATTTGGTTTTGCCGCCCTGCTGCCGGAAACGCTGACGGAACATATCCTGCTCTACGGCATCATGCTGTCCTTCCTAATCAATGGCGCGGGTCATTGGCGGATGCCGCAAGCGCGTGACAAGGCCGCCGAAATCGTCATCATTGGAGGCGGTTTTTCGGGCGTTCATGCCGCGATGAAAATCGAAAAGCTGATTGGCTATTACTCCCGGGTCCGGGTCACATTAATTCATGAAGACGCCAATATGCTTTTTTCGCCGCTGCTGCCGGACGTAATCGGCGGGACCATGCAGCCGGGCAATGTTGTCAATTCGATCAGCCGGATGGTTCCGCAAACCAGGGTTATAACGGGACAGCTTGGCTATGTCGACGAGCAGGCCAAGCGCGTGGTTGTGAGACGCAAAAATGGCAAAGAAATCAGTCTGCCCTATTCCGAATTGATTTTCGCCCCGCTCCCTGTGCCCAACCTAACCCGGATTCCGGGCATGGCGGCGCATGCCCGGCCGATCAATTCGGTTGGCGACGCATTGCGCATCCGAAAATGCGTCATCGACACGATTGAAGAGGCGGAATTCGCCGAACCCGTGGCCGAACGAGAGCGCTTGCTGACCTTTGCCGTTGTTGGATCGGGTCAACGAGCCTGCGCTACTGCGGTGGAACTCTGCCAAATGTTGCGAACTATCGAGTTGTCCTATCCGGTGCTGCGCGAGCATGGGTGGCGGGTTTGGATATATGAGGACAAAAAGATACCGCTTACCGATCTCGAAGCGCAAATTCGGCCCCAGCGGAATCGCGCATTGGAGAAAGCAGGCGTCACGCTGTGCCGCGACGATGAGGTAGCCGGTCTCACCGACCGAGATTTGGTCCTGGCCACCGGCGAACGGCGTCCGGTCGGACTTGTGGTCAATGCGTCGTTCGAATTGCCGGCCATTGCGCTGAACGATCGGTCCCTGCGTTGGCCATTCGAGTTCGAAGATCATCTCGGCTTGAAAGGCCATCGGAACATCTGGGTGAGCGCGATGAGGAAACAAGGCGAGGAGCGCCAGTTCTTCGTGACGCCTGATCTGATTGCCCTTGGCAATGCGGCTGGTTACAACGCTTGGGCTGCTTCTCAGGGCTACGCGACCCGCCCGTTCCGGCCTCGGCGGCGTCTGCTTAAGTCCTACGATATGGGCCGCCGCTCGTTGTGCCGCATCGGCGGGTTTACTTTCGGCGGCGTGCCGGCCTGGATAGTTTCCCGGCTCCCTAATCAGCTGGCCTTGCCGGGACTGGAGCGCAACTTGCGCATCCTATTGGATTGGGCATTGAATATCTTATTTCGCAATGACATCGCCGTGCTCGCGCCAGCCTCCGCCGATGGGCTGCGGCGGGTGCATTTCGAATCCGGTGAAGTGATCGTGCCTCGGGGCGGGGATGGTGAAGCAGCCTATGTTATCGAGACGGGCTGGCTGGATGGTTTGACCGACATCCTCCGCGCGCGGCGGTTGCTCGCACAGGCTGCCGTAGCGTTCGACGCCTTGCTCCCCTTGCATGCACAAATCGGGCTTGCGGACATGCGCGTTGCGCGGCCCGTTAACGGGCCGGAAAGGCGGTCCAGGCGGCAATTGGATCAGTTAAGGCCGAAGGCGGGCGATTTTGGCGCCCCAAAAGAAGGCATGACGATCTGATTCACTTTCGCGATCCCGCCGGATTGGCGCCCGCGAACGAAGAGCCTCGAGCGCGGCCAATTGGCGGCAACGCGATCTCGCTACGATGGGGCATTCGAGCTTTTATAACGATCATGCCCCGACGCTTGTTCTCGAAGATGGAACCTGAAAACTAATACCAACCGCCATAAATCATGACCTGTTGGGATTGGCCGTCATGGCAAGCGAAGCGACGCCATCCAGGGGTCACAGCGCGCTTCCTGGATCGCTTCGTCGCTGCGCTCCTCGCGATGACGAGTCAATGTTTACGGCGGCTGGTATAACTTCTCAATATCACAACCCGCAGCGGAATAACGATCCGTCCTATCGCCGCTTAAGCGGCGCGGTCAAGGTACTTCGGGAGGTGGCGCTTCCTTGGCGAGCACCTCAACATCTCTGTCGACGGCAGACATGACCTTGAATGTCGCTTGATAGGTCCTGCCGTCATGCCGCGCTATCGCGACATACTCTCCCTCGGCGAGCGTGGCCGAGGGAAACGCGCCGATCATCTCGCGGATGACGTCGCCGCCTGGCGTAAGGATTGTGAAAGCGGTATTGGCGAGCGCTTCGGCTCCAGGGCTGTTCACAAGTTTTAACGTCATGGTGGCAGCGCGATGCCGCAGTGTTGCATCGGTGAGCTTACCTGCCTGAACCTTAAGATCGGCGCTAATGACCGAATTCGTCGCGCTTGGCGAACCATTGGTCCCGAGGTCGAGCAAAGTCGAAACAATATGATAATTGCCTTCCGGCAGCCCGATTGTTTCTCCGGTTTTGGCATTCGCGACGACGAGCTTCGCCTCCGGATTGACGGGCTCAGGAACATAGATCGAAACCGAGAGTTTCGCCGGGCTGACCGGTATATCTCCGAGCTGGCCCGTGATCTTGAGCCCGCCGGCATTGAGAACGAGGGTCTCGTTCAACAAAGTGCCGTTGACGGTGATGCGTTTTGTCGCGCCGGCAAGCCCCAAGGCGGCATGAACAACGAAATTCCCGTCTGGAAGCGGCAGTGTCGGCGTTGCATCGGTGGATTGAGCGACGAGCTTGTGGTTTCCGTCGGGCCCCAAATCCTCTTCAAAAATCCGCCATTGCAGGCCTTGCCGCACCGGCTGCGGGTCATTGGCGGCAAATTGGGCCGAAAGATGCACCATGCCGCGCACCCTCTCGCCGGGCGCAACCTCGGGGGCGAAAGGCAAGCGCAGAGCGGGCAGGGAAGGTTTATCGACTGCTTTGACTTGCGCCTTGGCCGGCCCTGGCATCAGACATAGCGCGGCTGCAAGCATTTGCGCGAGCAAAGGCCAATGTTTTGGCGGTCCGCGCCGGATGCGCCCAAAAACCAGTTGTTCGCCTAGAGCAAGATGACCTTTCATCCAATCGTCATGTTGCTCTCGTCCTTGGTTTTGCCGCGTGTCCGGACGCAAAACCTGTACCCACTTTTGCAGGACGCGCTTTAGGGACTGCGGCAGCCAATGCATGATGTTCGAGACAGCCGCTGTGAGATTGGATAGCGGCAGCGGACGAAACCGGACCATGTGATGGCCGGCCGCTACCTCTGCGCCGCGAAACAAAATATTCGCGCGAATGGCCAGGCTCAATGACGCCAGCCACAAAGCGCGCGGCGTCCAATCCACGCGCGCAAGGCGCGGCTCGGGTCCTAACGTTTGGTCAAGCTCGGGCATGAATTTACCAGCGCGTATCCAATGCGGTCTTAGCTATCGGGATGGGTTTTATTCAGCGCGAGGCATCACACCTGGTTAAGGTCAAGCAAATGACGGAATAAGCCGAATTATCGGTTTCGCCGCAAAGACATGGGGCAAAGCGGCAAGGAAGCGCAATACTCTCTAGTTCCCTTTCAGGTTGAACAGCCAAGACAAATCCGTCAAAGCGGAACCAGAAGAGAAAAATCGACCCGCAAATGGATTTTTTGGAGGCACCCGGATAGATTCCTGCCTTGGCAATTCATTCTTGACTAGGCAAGGCGCAGCTAACGAACCCGGTTTGAACACGGCAGGTGTCCCTGAAACGGGACTTCCTGCGGCAATCTTGCGTCCACTTGCTCTGTGCAGGAGCATTGGCCAGCGCTGCAACTGCGCCGTCAGACACCTAGCGAGACGGCGTTGTTTTGCCGGTTGGCGGTGAATGCTCCGGTACCTCGCCGATTTTCAACAATCAGCATGGATGCGCGCGATAACCGCAAGGCGCGGTTCTCGAGCTCGGAATTTGGCTTTGTTACGTTTTGTAACGGGAATTTACATTTGATGGTAAGTTAATGATAAGAAATATGTTTTTGGATTATCAACAGGAAGACGGCAAAGGGACGCCGGGCTTTTGCAAGGTTCCGCTTTTGCTACTATCCACGCTTGATGCTATGCCACGATTCGCCAATACTAGGTCTTGGCAATCTGGC
Organism: uncultured Methylocapsa sp.; assembly: GCA_964457695.1. Taxonomy (GTDB): domain Bacteria; phylum Pseudomonadota; class Alphaproteobacteria; order Rhizobiales; family Beijerinckiaceae; genus Methylocapsa. Next base: position 1,066 of record CAYWHF010000149.1, on the reverse strand, counting down.
GGGTCTGGACGCGAAATGCCAATACGCCAGCACATTGACTTCGCTAACCCCGGATCTTTGCCTGCTCGTGATTCCGTCTGGATCTCCAAAGGTTAAAGTGCGCAAGTTCAATAGCCTCGCCGAATATGCCACGAAGCGGTTCCGGCTTGCTGGAAAAGCGTATCTTGATCTCGGCGATCCATTTTTCGCGCCTCTCGATATTCTACGCCGGGAAGCCGAGAGGAATGGCCAGCGGTTTGTTAGTTTTGCAAATTACGATTATTTGGGGCTTGCCTCCCACCCCGCGGTCAAGGCCGCGGCTTCGGCTACGCTGCAGAAATTGGGGATCGGTGCGCTCGCCTCGCGTCTTGTCGGCGGCGAGCGTTCCCTGCACCGCGATTTGGAAGTTGGCCTTGCAAAATTTCTGGGTGTTGAGTCGGCGCTTGCCTTGGTCAGCGGCTATCTGACAAATGTAACGACGATCTCGCATATCCTTGGCTCGCATGATGCGCTCTTCATCGATGAATTGTCGCACAACAGCATCGTGAGCGGGGCAAAGGCGACCGTTGCCGAAACCATCGTCTTCCGCCACAACGATCTCGACCATCTCGATTTTCTTTTGCGTGAGAAGCGGGCCAATTACCGTAACGCCCTCATTGTCGCCGAGGGTCTCTACAGTATGGATGGCGACATCTCTGACCTCGTCCGGCTCGTCGAACTGAAAGAGCGGCGCAAGGTTTGGCTGTTGATTGACGAAGCGCATTCGATTGGCGTTCTTGGCGCCAACGGGCGCGGTCTTTGGGAACATGCGGGCGTTGATCCCCGGCAAGTCGATCTCATTATTGGTACTTTATCGAAGACCTTGGGGTCGTGCGGCGGATTCGTTGCCGGCAAGGATGAGGTCATTCGTTGGCTACGCTACACGCTGCCCGGTTTTGTCTATAGTGTTGGCCTTTCTCCCGTCATAGCGGCGGCGGCAGAGACTGCCCTCCAATTGATGCAGGAAGAGAGTTGGCGCATCGAGCGGTTGCGCCAGAACGCCGCGCTGTTCATGAATCTTGCCCATGACGCAGGGCTCGATACGGGA
>CAYWHF010000148.1:0-6344 GCA_964457695.1 uncultured Methylocapsa sp. | reverse complement strand
GATCGCGCTGCCAGCCCGCATTGCCGGGATCGGATTTCGCGAGGCGCTCACAAATTACGAGATCGGCTTGATAAGTTTTCAGGGCGGATTGAAGGTCGCCCTGCGCGACCTGCACGTCTCCTATTTTTTCATAGGCGACCGAGAGATCGCGCTGCCATTCCCAATCGCCCGGGTTGGCCGCTGCTTGGTCGGTAGCGATCTTCTTGGCCCTTTCTTCATACTCTAGATCTGTGGCCAAATTGCCGCGTTGCATGGCGAGTTCGCCAAGCCGAAGGTTGGCACGGTAAATCCCGCGTAGATCGCCCGCTGTGGTAGCAAGTTTTAGCAACAGGTCCAAACTTCGTTCGCCAGGTGCTAGATGGCCCGCTAGTAAACTTAGCCAGCCATGCCAATAGAGGGATTCCCTATCGTCGGGATCGAGCTCGATAGCCTTCGCATAGGCTTCGAGCGCTTTCTTTGGATCGGCAAGGCCCGCGATGGCACCAAGGTTGCGATAGGCGGCGGCAGCCGCTAATTCCTTTTGTTCCTTCCGCTGCGGTGGCACCTCTTCGGCGCGCGCGGCTTGGCTGCCAGCAACCGCTTTTAGGACCTGTATCGCCTCTTCGATTTTGTTTTCCTTCAAAAGGGCAAATACTTGCTGGAGCCGTTTGTCGCCCTCGTTTGCGCCTTGCGCGATCGACTGGACCGCCTCGCTGACAGCGGCCCGCTCGCCGAGACTCGCAGGAGTTTGGCGATCTGCGATTAGCTGCGCGGTCAGTTGTGTGGCTGCGTGCTGATCGACGATATAGACGACCGTGACGGTTTTCTCGTGAGGTTCCTTGTTCCGGGCCATGTAGGTGCCGACGGTCCATATCCCGCCGGCGATAACAACCGCCCCGCCGCCAAGGAAGGAAGCAATAGCCCGCTTTTCGGGGTCCTTGAGAATTGTGCCAAACCAGGCCAGCATTTCTGGGTCCTCCCCCAAAAGACCAATTTTGTGGGCGATCTTACATGAGGCAAGGCCGCAGCGCGAATGTGGCTTGTAAGATTTTCGGCCAGTTTCGGACAAAAAGTTTCCACGTGAAACATTTTTTGAATTATTCTAAATTAATCGGACAAGTTTTGTCCGCCGTTAACCAAGCGGCTCGGCCTCGTCATCCGGCTCCCCGTCGCTGAAGGAACCCGGCTCGTCTGCTGCTACTGGGCGCGGCGCGGCCCCATGTGCGTTTTGGCGCGGGCGACCAGGGGCGGTCCTCGTCCGGCGCGCGGGCCGCGCGCATCTCGACCTTCCCATCTTTACCGAAAGAAAGAGTTACCGCGCCCATTTCTTTAAGTTTCTCGCGGTCGATGATGATTTTTGCGGCGCAGCCGATGGGCGCGAAACGCGAGGTGACGATAATATCGGCGCGGGTGCAATCCTCCGCAAAAGCCGCAGAGTCAAAAATCAGAGAGACGATTTGACCGCCCGCAAGATGGCCGACGCAAGCAAACCTGTCGCAGCCCGTTTTGGTTAGAGCCTCGGAGGCGAGCCGCCCATCGGCATCGGCACGCAGCCATTGTTCTGTGGCAAAACTATTGCGGCTGCGCGCAATGACCTTAAGCATGTTATCCGGCGCGCGAAAAGCCACGGCATCGCCCGTCGGCGCAACTGCCATATCGAAGGAAGGCCCGGCCGCCGCGCCCAAAAGGCCGATCGCGGCAAGCGGAATTGCCGTCGCCCGCAAAGGCACCGTGCGCCACAGCACGGAGGAGAGCACCGCGAGAGTCAAAAAAACAATCGCCCACGGCGCAAAAGCTGGAAGATGGAGGGTCGATCCGGGCCAACTGCCGATCATGCGCGCCGCCCACATGATGCCGTCGATTCCAAGCCCGATATAGCGCCAGACAAAAGCGTCGAGGCCGAGGGGATAAAGCAAGGTGCCCAAAAGCGCGCCGGGCACGGCAAAAATCTCGATCACGGTCAGCGTCAGCGGATTGCCGATCAGCACATAGGGACTGAGCTCGTGGAAATTATAGGCCATGAAGGAGGCGGTCGCCGATGTGGCACAAAAAGTCGCAAATAGGAGTCCAGCGGGCCCGCGTTTCAGGAGCGGAGTGAGTTTTTTACTGCGCCCATCCGAGGGGTAGATCTCCTCATGTCTTCGCTGGGCTGCGGCCATGCGCGCTTCATAAACGGCAACCAAGGCCGCAACCGCCGCAAAAGAGAGCTGGAAGCTAGCGCCCATGATCGCTTCGGGCTCGAGCAAAATGACAAGACACGCGGCGAGCGCAAGATTGCGCATGGTGAGCGCCTGCCGGTCGAGCACAACCGACATCAGCATGATGACGGTCATGAACAGCGCGCGTTCGGTGCCAACCCGCGAGCCCGTCGCGATGTCGTAAAAAATCGCGCCAGCGATCGCAAAAAGCGCCGCCCATTTCTTGATTGGATAGCGGAGAGCCAGAGTCTCGCTCAGCGCCAACAGCCTTCGCAAGCCGACGAAAAAGATCCCCGCGACGAGCGTCATCTGCACGCCGGAAATGGTGATGATATGAAAGATTCCGGCCTCGCGGATGACTTCTTTCGCGTCCTCCGACAAGAGGTCGCGCTTGCCCGTGACCATGGCCGCCGCGATTGCCCCGGCATCGCCGCCAACGATTTTATCGATGCGCCGGGCGAGCGCGTTGCGGCCGCGGTCGATCGCCATCATTGCCGCCATCGTGAGTCCTGGTGAGGCGGGCGGCGGCAAAACCTCGACCCGGCCCAGCACCGAGCCGACGGCGCCAAGCCGCGCAAACCAGGCATCGCGCGCGAAATCATAGCCGCCGGGAAGGCTCGCGCGGGCGGGCGGCAGGAGCCGCGCCTTGAACCGCACGAAAGTGCCGGCCTCGAAGGGCGGTGCCCTGCGCAAAGACAGCCGGACCCTGTAGGGCGTCTGTTCTTGCGCGAGTCCCTCGGCGGAATTCACGCGCAGGACAAAGCGCGCGCCGGTGCGTCGAAAGTCCATCTCCTCGATAAAACCTTCGAGCGTGGCGAACTTTACCCGGTCGATGGCTGGCGCCGCGACCCGCGCCGTCCGCAGCGACGCGGAGAGCTCGCCGGCAAAGAGCGCGCAAAGCCCGCAGAGAAGATAAAAGGCAGGGCGGCGATCGCGTGCGAAATAGGCCGCGGCGGCAAAGGAAATGGCCGCTGGCGCGATGAGCCATAGCGAAGGCTCACGGTCGGCGTAGAGGTAAAGGACGACGCCGGCGCCGGCCGCGACCGGGAGCCACAGAAACGGGCGCCGCAGCGCGGCCTCTGTCTGAAAAGCCCGCCGGAAAAGGTCCAATTGCGGTGTAAGCTTGACAACGAACTGCTGCGCTTTGCCCAAGCGCGCTGCGGCGATTGCAGTTTCCGACATTCCCGGCATGGAAAGAATGATAATACTATTTTTTCATTTATGGAATTGTGACACTTATTATTCGTCAAATAGGGCGGCTCGCTGGGTACCAAACCAAATTGAACTCTGGCCGGATGATCCAAAATCAGTTCGACCGCTATGTGTGAAAGTCTGGATTTGACCCCATCGGACAATGTCAGATTTCACCATTCATCTCACGGCGGACAGTATCGGCGAGGCGGACTCGGTGTTGTCAAGGATGCGAAGCACCGGCTGTGCCGGCGCGAGCAAAGCTCGCGTCCTTGACAACATCGATCCGCTCGCCAAACTCGCCGCCAAGAGATGAATGGCCAGATGCGATTTATCGGCCGGTACCTGTCAAATCAAATCCAGACTTGTACAGTTATATGGACCAAAAGGCATAGCCGAATTTACGGCAGGGAACACTACGAAGGCGTATGGGAAAGCCGCCAACGCCGGTTCAATTAGCACCGGCGCTGGAAAACCCCGCCGCCAGCAGGACCAACCCTAGCCCCAATACAGCAATAGCGGCGGCCGTCTCAAACAGCCGTCCGGCTAGCAGCGCCCGCCTGGAACCGGGTTTTGAAAATTTGACGGCGGCGTTCTTGGCGAACACGGCGGTGCTGGCGAGCGCCGAGGTGGTGGCCGCGGTGCCCAGCGACATCGCGGCGACCGCAAAGACCCCCGCCGCAAATACGCCCTGCGCCAAGGCAAAGACAAGAACCAAAATCGCCCCCGAGCAGGGCCGCAACCCCGCCGCGGTCACTGTCAGAAGGGCGGTCTTCCACGAAAATCCGGGCCCAAGCTTTTTTGGATCCGGGGCGTGAAAATGCGTGCATTCCGGGCCGTGCTCATGATGTTTGGCGCAGGCATGGTCAGAAACAACCATGCTTGGCCCATCCGCCCCGGCCGCCGCCATCGCTGGCGCAAGCCGCCAAGCGGAAAGCAGCGCCGCGCTCTTCACATAAACAAGCGCCGCGCCGAGAATGACGATGCCCGCATAGCTCGCAAGCTCGACCGCATTGGCGGCCATCGTCATGTGCTTGGCGCTCGCCCGGAACAAAACCGCGCTCACGCCGACAATCGCAATGGCGCTCACGCCTTGCAGGAGCGCCGCGCCAAAGGCAATCGCGATGCCCCGCCGTAAAGCGCGCTCATTGGCGAGCATGTAGGAGGCAAACACCATCTTGCCGTGGCCGGGGCCGGCGGCATGGAAGATGCCGTAGGCGAAGGACAGGCCCGCAAGACCAAAGGCCGCCGCGCCGCTCTCCTTGGCGGCACGGATGGCTGTGCTCAGCAAGCGGTAAAAGCCCGATTCCTTTGCGAGGAGCCAGCCGCTAATGCCTCGCGCGCTGCCAAGCGCACCTTCATTGGCGCCGACCGCAAAGGGATGATGCACACCTTGCGCAAGAGAAGGAAAAGACAGCAAAAGAGCCGCTGCGGCCAGCGCGAGCGGCAGGAGCAGAAAGGCTGCACCGCAGTTGCGCCTTGCGCGCCGCCTCGCCGCAGCAAAAGCAGAAAAGATCGAATTCACCAAGGCCTCACGGACAAGCGACAATGACCCGGCTTGCGAGCTTGACCCCGAAATCATAGCCCGGCGAAAGACCGGAAAAAAAGGATTCCGATAGTTTTTTGGTGTCGGCCGCCGCCAAGGGGTTGGCGCCAAGCACATTGATCGAGCAACCCTTTTGCGCTCCCGCCAAGCTGACCGGATTCTGATCTTCCATCTCGAAGGCAACAAAATAGGTCGGATCGTAAACCTGAAAGGAAAAAGCTTTTGAGGCGCTCGCCGGCGTTTTTAAGGGCAGGGTGAACCGCAGCACCACGCGTTTGTCTTTTTGCTCTTCGAGCGAATAGTCCTCTGGCGCGGCGAATTCGATATTTTGGCCCGCGGCCTTGGCAAAGGTGAAATAATCGAATTCGGCAAGCGACTCCACGTTGGATTTGGCGAGCGGCGCGAGCTCTTCCCTAGTCATGAGCTGCCCGTCCTGGCCTTGCCCTTCGGTGACGAAGGCCGAATACATTTCGTCAAAAGTCCATGTATGGCGTATAGCCGCGATCTCGCCCTTGGCGTTGAATACCGCCTGCGCGCGCGCCGTGACCCAGACATGGGGATGGGCCGCCGCAATTGGAGCAAAGACCGCCACGCCACCGGCGGCCAGGATAATCCTCAAACCAAATGATTTGTGCATCAAAACTTTCGGACAGCGTTTTGGCGCCGCGGATGGGCTGGTCTGGCGCAGCAACGGGATTTATGGGTGCGCAGTCTGGCCGAAGAAAGGCAAGGCTGCCTTGCCAAGCCGAGGCGCTCAGTTGAAACTGGCTTAAGCCCGATACAATCAACCGTCACACGGTGCAAGCCGGGCACACAGGCGCGGCACGCGTGGGTCTAATTTACTGGAACACCATGGCTTTGCAGGTGTTATATAGGCTATGCGGGTTTCAGCCGTGCTTAAGCACCGATGGCGCAGTTTTTCCGGCGCAAAAGCAATCCGGCTTGGGCAGGTTAACAAGTGGAGGAAGACATGAAGACGAGTCTCAAACTCATTTTAGCCGCGGGCATTGGATTTGGCGCGCTGGGTCTTGCCACAAATTCCGCGCCAGCCATGCCAATGGGCGGCCTCGATCCGGCGCTCGCCAAACCTGCCGATGCGGCAAAGGGCGTGGAAAAGCTCCGGCTGGTCTGCGGCCCTTCTTACAGCTGCCGCCGGGCGCGCCATTGGGGGCGGCGTTATTGGTGGGGTCCTGGCTATGGTTATTGGGGCCCAGCGCCTTGGTGGCGTTGGGGGTATGGCTATTATCCCTGGTGGCCCACCGTTGGTTTTTGGCCTTATTACTATGGCTATTATTGGTGAGATGCGGCGCCGACAAGCCCGGCGCAATCCTCTAAGCCTATGATGCTCGCTCCGGGCTCTCCCCTTGCCCGGCAGTTCTGGAGCTGGCCCCGGCACGTGCCCCGTGCCGGGGTTTGTTCCACTGGACACG
>CAYWHF010000147.1:0-6392 GCA_964457695.1 uncultured Methylocapsa sp. | reverse complement strand
TTGCTCCCGTCTCCATTGAAGTAATAGACGAATCGCACAAGCACGCAAGTCATACTCATACCATCAAGCGGACGCGCACCGACATGACCTCGAGCGGAACCCACTTTCGTATCAGGATAGTTTCGGAGGCCTTTAGTGGCAAGAGCAGGGTCGAACGCCAGCGTGCAATTAACCATCTTTTGCGCGCTGAATTTGCGGAAGGCCTGCATGCACTCGCGATCGAGGCCCTGGCTCCAGGCGAATAGAAACCGGGGTTAGCGCCACAAATTCCGGCCAAATTCCATGGCCCCGCCAGCGTGGGCAACCAACCACTTCGTTAACGTGACCATTCTATTTTCAATTGGCCAGGGTATTGGATCGTCTTTTAACTGCCGTATGTCGATCTTTTCCGGGCCATTCCCCTATTCCGGGCTAGCCCCAATTGTCCTGGCTGAAGTCGACCGGCCAATCCCAAGAGTGCGACGATGCTGCGACTTCAAATCAAGTAAGATTGGTCAATTCGAAGAGAATCGGAGCCGTTGACATGCAGTTGATTGTCGTGGCTATATGCGCGCGTGCCGTGCACGAATTGCGTCTTTTGTTCTTGAGCAAGTTTGACTTTCGGAGTCACGGCTAACTTCGGCTAGCAAACGCACCAGATACCACGAGCGTCCGGGTAGGGTCATCACGCGACTTTGTCGTTTCCGCCACCGCTGGTATTCCTTGTCTTACTTCGCTCAAGGCCTAACTGTCCGGGAACAGATCAGTGCGGGGTTACTATTCGATCGTAACCTTTTGAACCATGCACCGCGTAGCAGCAAACGATGTAAGAACGCGCAAATTCGCGTGGCACCGGTGCGTTGACATGCAAGCGGTTGTGAGCTCTACATACGCGCGAGCCGTGCACGAACTGCGCCTGCTTCGTTTTGATAGTGCCAAGCCGAATCGCCAACGTGCTGGTGTGCGGTATCGACGACTTTAGCGAAATAGGAATGGTCGCCAAAGCCGGTCAGCGAGCAGCCGTCTACAAACGCATTACTCTATTGGCTCAAGTACGGCGGCGTTGCGACGCCGTCCGCATGCCACAACCATAATCGCAATTAGGACCACGAATGGTTTCATTCAGCCCAGGCCAGGAGGCGGCCCGCCTTCTCCTGGAGGGGCCTCAGCGTTACACGTGTCTCGCCGGCGGCACACGCTCTGGGAAGACCTTCCTAATTGTCCGCGCTATAGTTTTGCGGGCACTGCAAGCAAAAGGATCCCGCCACGCGATTCTACGATTCCACGCCAACGCAGCACGGGCCTCGATCGCCCTCGGCACTTTGCCTCAAGTTATGCAGCTCTGCTTTCCGGATATACGCATAAAGGAGCACCGTCACGACGGCTACTTCTCACTGCCGAACGGATCACGAATCTGGATTGGAGGTCTTGATGACAAGGACCGCGTCGAAAAGATCCTCGGTCTTGAATATGCTACCGTGTTCTTAAACGAAGGTTCACAGATCCCTTATTCGTCTGCCTTGATCGCGTTCACACGGCTCGCTCAAGTGACACGCGTAATTCACCAGCACGCGTATGTCGACCTCAATCCTGTCGGCAAGTTGCATTGGACAAACCTGTTATTTGGTGAGAAGCGCGATCCAATCTCAAAACAACTGCTCAAAGACCCGGATAATTATCGGCGCGCATTCTTGAATCCGCCCGACAACGCCGCAAACCTTTCGCAGGAATTTTTGGCAAGTCTTGCAAACTTACCGGAAAAGCAACGCAAGCGCTTTTACGACGGCGTTTATACCAGTGAAGTCGACGGCGCGCTCTGGACATACGAGACAATAGATTCCAATCGATGCGCGGCCGAGGATATACCCGAAGAAAGACGCGCATCAGTCGTCGTTGCCCTTGATCCGTCTGGAGCAGCAGGGCGTGATGACCTTGGAGCAGATGAGATTGGGATCGTTGTCGCCGCAAGAGGAATTGATGGCGACTGCTACATTCTTGCTGATCTCTCTTGCCGGGAGTCGCCCGCTGTATGGGGGAGACGGGCAGTTGTCGCTTTTCATGAATTTCGCGCCGATTGCATTGTGGCCGAGAGTAATTTCGGTGGCGAAATGGTGCGCGCAACAGTTCAAGCAGCCGATCGGAGCGTGCCGGTGCACTTGGTGACAGCGAGCCGAGGCAAGGCCGTTCGAGCGGAACCGATTTCGGTCCGCTACGCACAGGGGCAAGTTCATCATGCGGGCCGGTTCGCCAAGCTTGAGGATCAGTTGTGCGCCTTTTCTACGGCGGGCTATACGGCTGGCGGCAGCCCGGACCACGCCGACGCGGCAATCTGGGCATTGACTTATCTCTTCGGTCAGACCGACGGAACGGGAATAATCGAATTCTATCGCCGAGAAGCGGAAGGTGCCGCGCGCGTATGAGCAAAGTCCCGCGCATATAGCCTTTCGAATTGAGCTTTCTCGGAATTTTGAATGCACGGCTTGGTCTCCAGCAAGGCGCGGGCCGCCGCGCCCGCGCGTACGCTTTTGGTACGCACCGGGACTGTGTGGATGTGGCCCGGGATCGCGCTCACGGAGAGGCGCGGTACGGCCTGCGTACCGGTAGCCGACGAAGTCGCGCGTTTCTGGATTACCAGGTTGCATGGCCCCGCGGCGAATGATTCTGCCGTCCTGCGGTCTCTTGCCCTCGCGTGCAAAAGTTGAACCAGGGCGATGAGGCGGGAGCGCAAAGGGAACTCGATGCAAGCGGGCACAACCGGCTTTCGAGTGATGGCGCGGCGCTCGCGCGTGCTGTCGCTGGGGCGCTCCGCCGCTCGATCTGCCCTGGGCAGACGGGCCGAGGCTCTGGCGCGCCGAAGACATCGCGGCGCATCTGCCTTTGTTCAAGAACTATGCACCAGCGGCCGGTCTGCTCGCCAAGGCTGGAGCCTGGGACGAATCGAAACATCGGCGCTGGCCCGACGCCAAATTCACTCTTCGACGATCTCTCTCCGCGTGACTATCTCAGGGGCAAGGATTGGGATACAAGAAGGAAGGTTGGCATTGATGCGCTGATAAGATTCGGGGTTCTCGAGCCGTGAAAAAAGTCCCACTTACAGATTTAACCGTCGATCAACTTGTGGACCGTTTCGCTGAGATCGGTGTTGCCGAGTACGAAGCCATGCTTGGCGATGCATATGGCAAGGTTAGGCAACTGGCTAACCAAATGATTGCGGTGGACAAAGAGCTGCGCGCACGGGGCCGCAGTGCCCGGCTGGCATTGCTAAGACTTTATGATCACCCGAATAGAGGTCCGGCTAGAGGCTGCAAAACGTACCCTTGGGGTTGCGCCGGCTGCAGCGCGGAAAACCATCAAGGCAATCGAAGATTCGCAATGGTTTCCACAAGCAGGGGATGCCGGCATGACACTACAGTACCTGGACGAAGGTATCTTCAAGCCAGACTAATTTGGATGGCCCAGGTGGCCTTTCCCCAAAGCTTCGCTACGCATTTGCGAAGCTCGCGGCAAGATGGCTGGCGCGAGCCTTGGCAGCTTCTGAATTTGGACCCGAGGGAGAGTTTGTTGTCGCCCTGGAAGCGGCGGCCGAAACAGTGCTTTGGCTTCACGTTAGATATCCCCATATCAAAGCCTACCTTGATGCGCCAAAATCGCTCGAAGAGCTGCAAAGCGATGTTGGAAAGCCTGAGAAAGGTTACGAAGTCCATCATATTGTGGAGCAGCCCGCCGCTGAGCTAGACGGCCATTCGCGAGCAGACATCGACGCGCCGGACAATCTCGTTCGCATCCCAACTCTAAAGCACTGGGAAATTACGGGATGGTATATGAAAGGTAATGACGATTTTGGCGGACTCTCTCCTCGTGAATATCTGCGTGGGAAATCGGCGGAAGAAAGACGACGGGTTGGTCTTGAGGCTCTCATTAGGTTCGGAGTTCTTAAGCGGTGAAACCGGTGAATCTCGAAGAGATGACGATTGACGAGCTGGTTGAGCGTTTTGCCGAAATCGGCATTGCCCAAGACCAGGCGGAGCTAACGGGCGAAATAGGGAAGTTCAATCGCCTTTATCGGCAGATGGATGCGACGGAGAAAGAAATTCGTAAGCGAGGACGTGATGCCCGCCTCTCATTACTTCGACTTTATGATCATCCAAATATGCAAGTTCGGTTAAATGCGGCCAAAAGGACGCTTGGGGTTACACCGGACATGGCTCGCAAAGCCATTCAAGCAATTTATGACTCGAAATGGTACCCACAAGCTGGCGATGCCGGAATGACATTGGTAAATCTCGATAATGGGGTATTCAAGCCCGACTGAGGCACCCGTACGTACGCAATGAAAAGGGCGAAGCTCAAAGATCTGACTGTTGATCAGCTGGTTGATCGCTTCGCTGAGATTGGTGTTGCCGAGTACGAAGCCATGCTTGGCGATGCATATGATAACGTTAGAAAACTCGCTAACCAAATGATGGCGGTGGATAAGGAGCTGCGTGCGCGGGGCCGCAATGCCCGGCTAACATTGCTACGACTTTATGTTCATCCCAATATACAGGTCCGGCTAGAGGCCGCAAAATGCACTCTAGGAATTGCACCGGTTGCAGCGAGGAAAACCATCAAAGCAGTCCAAGAGTCGCAAGTGTTTCCGCAGGCTGGCGATGCTGGGATGGCACTATGGTTTCTCGAGGATGGAATTGTCAATCCGGATTGACCGATCCACTTCTCCTGTATGTTTGATCGGGCGGTCATAGCCTTTTCTGAGCATTCTGCCGGGACGCTGGTACATGACGCCGAACGAGCGGTATGATTATCTTTCACCGCGAGAGTACCTCAAAGGTAAGAGCTGGGACGAAAAGCGGAACGTAGTCATTCAGGCGCTTATCGACTTCGGGGTATTGAAGCCATGAAGCGGACGCTGAAAGATTTCACGGTAGATCAGCTGGTTGATCGCTTTGCTGAGATCGGCATTGCGCAGGATCAAGCTCTCCTCTATGACGAGCCTCAAAAGTTCAATCGTCTTTTCAGCGAGATGAACGAGTTAGATCAAGAGCTGCGAAGGCGAGGCCAGCACGCTAGGCTGGCCTTGCTGCGGCTGTAAGATCATCCGAATAAACAGGTCCGAGTCAAAGCGGCCATACGAACTCTCGCCGTGGCGCCGGCGGCGGCACGGCGTGCACTTCAAGAGATTAAGGAATCGCACAGTTACCCGCAAGCGGCAGATGCCAGCATGATCTTGCGTGATTTCGATAACGGCTCATACAAGCCCGACTAATCGGATCCCCCGGATAATGAATGCTGCGGCATATAGTGGAGCAGACCGCCGCTGAGCAGGACGGCCATTCGCGAGAAAACATCGATGCATCGGACAATCCCGTTCGTATACCCACCTTAAAGCATTGGGAAATTACGCGGTGGTATGTGACGCCAAACCGGCTCTTTGACGGTCTCTCTCCGCGGGAATATTTACGAGGCAATAGCTGGGATGAACAGCGTGAAGTTGGTCTTGGTGCGCTCAAAAAGTTCAAAGTGCTGAAGCCACGAAACAAACCAACGTCAAATCCATGACCATCGATCAGCTGGTTGATCGCTTTGCTGACATTGGGATCGCCCAGGACTCTGACATTTGCCCCCGTAATTTAATCCAGGTTGAACTAGTCTGGCCCTTTGAGGAGGGCCCCGCCGTGCTCGGCGATTCGCAAACTTGCAAATTCACCTTGCTAAAGGACTGACCATGGCCGAGCGTGGCGTAGGACAAAGAAGTTGGCCGCTGAGTCCCTACGAGGTCAATATCAGCTTCGCTAGGAGCAATGCGCCCGGGGAAGCAGAGAATTGGTTCGGCCCGCTCGCGCCAATCGCGCCGCTCGCGCCCCCGGAGGTGGCCGGACGGCAGTGGGACTATCCGGCGGGCTATAATCTTTCGACGCTCTCGCGCCCGTTCGAGCCCATTACCTTTGCGACGCTGCGAAATCTCGCGGACGGTTACGATCTTCTGCGGGTGGTCATTGAGACCAGAAAGGATCAGGTGTCGCGCCAATCGTGGAACATCGTTGCGCGCGATCAAAAGGAAAATTCGGACAAGAATGCGGCGCGCATTGGCGCGCTTAAGAACTTCTTCGCCAAGCCCGATCGAACCCATAATTTTGCCGATTGGCTGCGGATTTTATTGGAGGAGGTCTTTGTGACCGACGCCCCCGCGCTCTTTATGAGCCGGGATCGCGGCGGACGTCTGCTTGCGCTCATGCCGCTCGACGGGGCCACGATCAAACCGGTGATCGATGCTTGGGGCCGCGTGCCGCAACCTTATTTCGACGGCGGCAAACTCGTTTATCCGGCCGCCTACCAGCAGATTCTGAAGGGCTATCCGGCCATCGACTATTCGGTGCGCGACATTATCTACCGGCCGCGCAACCTTCGCGTCAATC
>CAYWHF010000146.1:0-6394 GCA_964457695.1 uncultured Methylocapsa sp. | reverse complement strand
GGACTAGTAAGGGAGAAGCCAAAGTTGGGCCTGCTCGTCGGGAAGCAGGGTCTCGGCTTGATGCGGAATGGCGCGGCGGCGTCCGGGCGAGTCTTCCTTTCGGGCTTGACGCATCAAGCCATCGTAAGTCTCGTTGCTGAAACTTGCGGTGTTGAGCGCCTGATTGCCGCTCTGCGCGAGAAACAAAAAATTTTGTGCGTCCGGAAAATCGGCAAACCAGCCTGACCTTGCGACATCGAACGGCGGCTTTTCGCGCAGAAAAGCATAGTGAGTTACAGCGTCCACCGCGAAAAGCCTAGTCTCGACGCCAAGCGCCTTCCACATTTCGGCGATCGCCACTGCCGTCGCGCGGTGATTTTCGGAATTGTTGTAGCGGATTTCGACTTTCAGTTTCTGGCCGCGTTCGCCAAAACCTGCCTCCGTGAGAAGCCGCCTCGCTTCGTCTTCCCGCTCGAAGGGATCCGTGTCTTTCCAAACAACGCTTTCCGGCGCGCCATAACTTTCAATTCCGGGCGGCACAAAGCTGTAGCTTGCTTCCATCGTGCCGCCCCAAATGCGCTCCGCAAGGTAGTCGCGGTCGATCACCATGGCGAGCGCCTGGCGTACTCTCTTATCGTCAAAAGGTTTGTGGCGCGTGTCGAAGGCATAGAAATAGCTCGCGAGGCTAGGCGACACCTTGAACGCATCCGCCAAATGGGCGCGCACAAAACCGATTTGCTCTACCGGAACGTCGTCATAGGATTGAATTTCGCCGGCCATAAAACGGCGTAAGCCCGCGGCACGGTCTTCGAGCGAATAAAATATTTCTTCATCGAGCGCGACTTCCGCCGCGCCATAGTAATAGGGGTTCTTCACCAAAACGATTTTTTCGTTCGGGGTAAATCCCTGCAGCATGAAAGGGCCGTTCGTCACCATATGCGCTGCGTGAACGAAATCGGCCCCAAATGCTTCGATCGATTTTTGGTGCAGCGGCTTGGCGGTCATATGGGCAAGCTGGGCGATGAAATAGGCCGTTTGCTCCTCAAGGGTGATCTCGAGCTTCCTCTCGTCCAGGGCGCGCACGCCTAGCGCCTCAACAGGGAGTTCGCCCTTGTTGATTCTTTCCGCGTTTTTCAAGGTGTAAAGAATGCCGGCATAAGGCGCGCCAGTACCCGGCGCCATCAATCGCCGGAAGGCATAGACAAAATCTGCCGCTACCACGCAATCGCCGTTCGACCATTTCGCATCGGGGCGGAGCTTGAATACATAAACCGTGCCGCCGCGACCGGCGGTCCAGCTCTCCGCGACGCCTGGAATGATTTCGCCCCGCGCGTCGAGAGCGACAAGGCCCTCAAAAATTTCGTCCAAAATATTGCTTTCGATCACGGTTGTGGCCTTGTGGGGATCGAGCGATCCTGGATCGCCGAGTTCACCGCGATGCCAAACCATTTTGGGTTTTGCATCATCGGCAAGGCCGGCGATTGCTGCCGGCTCTACCGCGAGGACAATTAGCAGGAGGCCGGCTGCGCCGGCCAGGCTGCAGAGCGCGCCTTTCAATTTGCTGTGCCCGGCGCTCAATCGAAGCTTGCTTTGTGCTGTGCCAATGGGATCTGGGTGCGGACTTTTTGTGCCCGCTCAAGCTCGATTCTTGCCGAAACGATACCGGTGCCGTCCGATGCCTTGGCAATGACATGGCCCCAGGGATCGGCGACGAGGGAATGGCCATAAGTGTGGCGGATGTCCATTCCCTCCGCATGGGGTCCAGTTTGAGCTGCCGCACAAAAATAGGTCTGAGTTTCGATTGCGCGCGCGCGGCAGAGAACCTCCCAGTGGTCCTTGCCGGTTTGCATGGTAAATGCAGCCGGCAGGGCGATCATCTGAGCTCCTTTAGCACGAAGCGCTTGGAAGAGAGCCGGAAATCTGAGATCGTAACAGATCGCGCAGCCGACAGTCATGTCCTCGCAGCCATAGGTCACGACCGCGCTCCCGGGCGCAAAAGCGGCGCTCTCGTGATATTTCGTTCCATCGGGCGCTGTGATGTCGAACATATGGATTTTCCGGTAGCGCGCGATCTCCGTACCATTGCGATCGAATACCACAGTTGTATTATGCATGCGTTCGCCGCCCTCAAGCTTTTCAAGAATCGAGCCGGCGTGAATAAATATGCGGTGTTTGGCTGCGAGCTGCTGCATCGCGGAATAGGCCGCACCGTCCGGAAAGGATTCGGCCGCGGCCCATTTGGCCTTGCGATCGGCCCCGAGAAAATCAAAGCATTCCGGAAGGCAAATCCAATCCGGCCCGTCTTCGGCAACGGCACGCTCGATGAGACTGGTGGCCGAGGCGAGATTGGCGGCTTTGTCGCTGATCGAGTTCATCTGGATCAGGGAAAGCTTCATGAAACCCTCCCGCGGCGATTTCGCTTGCGTCTATCATAGTGGCGATTTTCGTCCACATCGATTTTCGAGCGCGACTCTGAGCCTGCAATCGCTGATGACAGTGAGACGATTTTGTCCTAAATTCATCGAATGGCAGCCGAACGCTGACACGAATGTCCGAATTGCAAAACGGCGACCTTATCCAATATTCGCCGAAATGTTTGGAGGCAGCTATGCGCAGACTACGTTCAACTTCAAAAATCGGAAGCTGTCCCTGCTGCTTTATAATCCCGCCCCACATGTTGCATCGTTTGGCAACGAGCGGCGATCCGGCGCTCGCCGAGACGGCGGGCCGTACTCTCAGGGTGACCCAAAGCTTGGTCGCTTTCCGCGCCCAGCTCAGCACCGGGGCGCCGTCGCCTGCGGCCGCCAGGAGCAAAGGCCTGAGGCGCCAGGTTTTCGATTGCAAAGGCTCGAGCGACCTCCCGGGCAATCTTATCCGCTCGGAAAATGGTCCAGCGAGCCGGGACAAGGCAGTGAACGAAGCCTATGACAATGCGGGCACCACCTGGGAGTTCTACAGTAAAATTTTTGGCCGCGAGTCGGTGGACAATCATGGCAAGGCTCTTGTCTCTTCGGTCCACTACGGCCAAAAATACGACAACGCGTTCTGGGACACCCGGCAAATGGTTTATGGCGACGGCGACGGTGTCATTTTTCAGCGCTTCACCGCTGCTTTGGACGTGATCGCCCATGAGCTGACCCATGGGGTAACCCAATTTACGGCGCAACTCGCCTATCAGGATCAGCCGGGTGCTTTGAACGAGTCGATGTCCGATGTGTTTGGCTCGATGGTCAAGCAATGGGCGCTGGGACAAACGGTTGATCAGGCGGATTGGCTGATCGGCGCGGCCATCATGGCGCCTGGCTTCCAGGGCCGGGCGCTGCGCGATATGGCCAATCCCGGCACGGCCTATGACGATCCCCGCCTCGGCAAGGATCTACAGCCGGGGAATATGAAAGATTACGTCCAGTCCAGCTTCGACAATGGTGGCGTTCATATCAATTCCGGGATTCCGAACCGCGCCTTTGTCCTGGCGGCAAAAGCGATCGGCGGACACTCCTGGGAAATTGCCGGGAAGATCTGGTACCACACGTTGACCGAGCGGTTGACCGGAACTGCCGATTTCGCCAAATGCGCGGCGGAAACGGTGTCTGTTGCGCGCGATCTTTTTCCGGGCGATGCAAGCATCGCGGCCAAAGTTGCAAAGGCTTGGGCCGACGTTGGCGTCTTGGAGGAGGCTTCACCTGCGACGGCCTTGGCCAATGTGAGCGCAGCCTATGTGATCGCGCCTCGCATGATGGAGATTGCCGCAGCGGCAATGCCTGCAGCCAAGAAGAAAAAAGCTTCGCCCAAAAAAGCCGCGGCCAAATCCTCGCGTGCCGCATCGAAGAAAAAAGCCAAAAGCGCAGGGGGCCGATGAAGCTTATTGTCGAACGCTCGGGCGGTTTTGCCGGCATCGTCCGGCGCGGCGAGAAGGATTTGGCGGCGTTGCTGCCCGAGCAGCAGGCCGGCTTGCACAAGCTGCTGGAGGCCGGCGCCTCGCCAGACCCACCACAGAGCGGAGCCGACCGGTTTAGCTTCAGAATCGAAGTACAAGACGAACACGGTATTCGCAGCTTGACCCTTCCCGAGGGCTTGGTGCCTGCATGGCTTGCCGCCATCGCAACGGGATTATGACAGGCTTGCCGAATGGCCAGCCTGGAACGGCAAGTCAAGGCCGCGTCACCCGCCGCAAGGTGAGATTGATCCGTCCGCCGCCTGGCAGCAGATCGGAGGTGCCGGGATAGATTTTGTCCACGCCGTGGAAGATGAGCCGGGCCGGGCCGTCCATCACAACGACGTCTCCGGAGCGCAATTCGAGTTTTTTCGCGGGGTCAGCCCGGCGCGGGCCGCCATAACGAAAAGAGCAGCTGTCGCCAAGCGAGATCGACACCACGGGTGCTTCGAGCTCCGCCTCGTCTTTGTCCTGATGGAGCCCCATCCGCGCGCCGCAATCATAAAAATTGACAAGGCAAGCCTCCGGCAAATGCGGATACGAGGCTGCGGTGCGCCAAATAGTGAGTACGGACGCGGGGATCGAAGGCCAGGTCTCGCCGGTCACAGGGTGTGTAGCCTGATAACGGTACCCGCCGTCGCGATCCGAAACCCAGCCAAGCCTGCCGCAATTGGTCATTTTCACAGAGAAAGCCCGGCCGGTGCGCGGCATGCGGGGCAAGAACCAAGGCGCTAACGAGACGATTTCCGCGATCTCCGAGGCGAGCGCCCGTTGTGCGGCATCGTCAAGATAGCGCCGGAAAAAAGTGAGTCCCGGGGCCAGCGCACGGGCCGCGGTCCCGGCTGGCGCGAGCAACTCCTGCATGATCATACCCCTAGCGTGGATTCCGAAAGGCTACGCCACAAAGCGTTTGGGGTCGAGCAGTTCCCGGGTTGCAACCAATGAATTGGGTTTCAGCCGGTAGATAAGGGGAATCCCGGTCGCGAGTTCCAATTCGGGTATTGTCTCGGGAGTCAGCCCATCGAGAACCATTGCAAGTGCACGCAGCGAATTGCCATGACCGGCGACAATCACACGTTGATTATTGAGCACGGCGGGCAAAATCTTTTGGCAGTAATAGGGGAGGACGCGCGCAACCGTATCCTTCAAGCTTTCGCCGCCCGGTGGGCGGACATCATAAGACCGTCGCCAAAGGTCCACCTGCTCGTCGCCCCATCTCCTGATGGCCTCGTCCTTGTTGAGCCCGCAAAGCACGCCATAGTCGCGCTCGTTGAGGGCGCGATCACTCACGATTTCCATTCCTGGCGCGCCAAGCTCGGCGAGAACCAATTGCAAGGTGCGCCGCGCGCGAATGAGGTTGGAGCTAAAAGCGTGGTCGAAGAACAGACCATTGGCCTTCAGGCAGCGCCCGGCGGCGCGCGCTTCCTCGACCCCTATGTCGGTCAGGTTGGGATCTTTCCAACCAGTGAAAAGATTCTTGAGATTCCACTCGCTTTGGCCGTGTCGCAGGAGCACGAGAATGCGATTCATATTTTAACCTTGATTGGGCGTTCGCGCTGCATAGCTAGCGCATATGGAGATGGGATGAAATCTTTCAATCAACAAAACATGACATTACGGCCGTAGGCTGTTCATCGGCGTCTGCATGCTGCGCCGCAAGCTGTGTGATAATCCAGCGGCGATGAGAATTTTGCAACTCGTCCCCGGTTGAAGAGATATAGCGTTAATAAAAACACACGACAAAAAAATAAATCCGATCGTGGTTTCGCACCCTGCCCAATCCGCCGCTTTGCGCTCTGCCCTGCCCTACGCGCTTGCGGTTGCGCTCCGTGTCAATCGTACCAATATAATCAGAATACCAATACGCTTCATGTGCGCCGGGAGGACTTGCGTGAATCCCGGCGCTATCCAGCCCTTGCGATCGGAGGCTATGATTAAGCAAGTTCGGCCCTGCGCAAAACCAATGCAGCGCCTGCGGGCACAGCCTCCGGCGCGGCGCAGAAGCAAAAGCAATTTAGCAACCGTTAACGGATAGATAGCAATGACCAACGCCGATCCGATCGTCATCGCGAGCGCCGCGCGCACACCGATCGGCGGCTTTCAAGGCGCGTTTTTGGACATTTCCGCTCCGGCCCTTGGCGCTGTGGCGGCAAGGGCGGCGCTCGCCCGTTCGGGGATCTCTCCAAGTGAAATCGGCGAAGTGATTTTTGGCTGCGTCTTGCCCGCGGGGCTTGGGCAGGCGCCCGCGCGGCAGGCGGCGCTTGCCGCAGGCCTGCCTCCTTCTGTGCCCTGCGCCACGATGAACAAGATGTGCGGTTCCGGCATGAAGGCCATCATGCTGGCGCATGACATTCTCTTTGCTGGAAGCGCGAGGATTGCGCTTGCGGGCGGCAGTGAGAGCATGTCCAACGCGCCCTATTTGCCCGATCGCGCGCGCCCCGGCTATCGCCAGGGGCCTGGAAAAATGCTCGAACAATTATT
>CAYWHF010000145.1:0-6408 GCA_964457695.1 uncultured Methylocapsa sp. | reverse complement strand
GTTGCGATCCGGTCATGGACCAGATTTTCAAGAAATATTGGGCCTTCCATAATCCGCTTTGGCCGCATACGATCACTCGGCCTGTCCGCGAATTATTTTGGACCGATAGCCTCGTCCCGCGCAAGGATCTTGTCGCAAGCCCCTTCTTTAACGAGTGGATGCGCCCCGCCGAATTCGGAGCTGCGGCTATAGGGGCTAATGTGCTGGTTGGGAACGACGTTTCGACAATACTCACCGTTGGCAACGCACCAGGGAAAGACGAAATATCGGCCACGCAGACACAGGTGTTCGAGGCCGTGCTCAAACATGTCTACCGAGCCCTTTATATTCATCGTAAGCTTCAGTTGCGCGATCTCGACCATGATACGGCGCCAGACCAACTTGAGCAGTTGGCCCAGGGCGTGATGCTGGTCGATGGTCTTGCAAGGGTGCTGTTCGCTAATTCGGCGGCCCGGACACTGTTCGATTCTGGCGGCGGCCTCGTCCTGAAAGCCGGCTGCCTTCAGAGCGCCAACGGCTCAGCCGTCTTACAAGGATTGATTGCCTCATGCGCACATAAGGTCAACGTGTCAAACGGTCCCGGCGGACAAATGTTGATTCCGAGCGGCCCGCGCTATTCTCCGCTGCGTGTGACGGTGACGCCACTGCGGTCAAGAGGTACCGTCGCGGAGCTTCCTTGGCTTGGTCTGGATATTCCCGTAGCCATTGTCACCGTCGTCGATCCAGCCTGTGAAAAAAGGTTGCACTGAGCAGTTGCTTCGCCTGGATTAAGATTATCGAAGCGTCCCGAATATTGCGTGCGTCGGATCAGGACAATGGATCATCGGTCGTTATCAACGAGTGCCGGTATATGTGACCAACCGGCAGCTCCCCCGTCCTGCCATCGAACCTCGATATGAGCGAATCTTACACCGGCGCTGGCTTCCAGCAACAGGCTTCGGCATCAAAGCGCCGCGGCCAGCCGATTTCAATTGCACAAAAAGATCGATCGATCTGACGAACCCGAAGAGAAAACGCTGTCTTCCGCTTTGTAAGGTTTTGGGCCCGAACCGGACAAAATGTTTTCACGTGAAACATTTTTTGAATGATTCTAAACTACTGGCAGTGACCCGTTTTGTGGGTTTTCATGCGGCGGCCGCTCGCTGCAGGACGCACGCGTCTGGCGCGATCGCGTCCAGATATGTAGGATTTGCGAGCCGGATCGGCCAATGGGCGCACGATGGACCGCCGCAATGCTTGAAGGCCTGCCGCCGAATGGTGCAACCTATGTCATGCGCCTCAGCTGCGATGAAGTGGTGGCGCGGAGCATCGCCGGCATCATTGTCGAGAGTTTTGACCCGGCGACGACCGCCGCCTCGGCCTTTGAAGAAAAACCCGGCGCTAGCAGCTGGAAAAGCGAGGGGCCGTGGATTGTCGAGGCTTATTTCGGCAGCCCTCCGGACGAAAAGAAAGTTCGTGCGCTTATCGCCGATGTGGCGGGGGATGCCGCCGCGCGGCAGGCGCTTTTCTGCACGATCGGTGAGCGCGACTGGGTCAAGAGTTCGCTTGACGGGCTTCCGCCTGTCCGCGCCGGGCGTTTCCTTATCTATGGCGCGCACCGGCGCGATGCCGTCAAGCCCAACGACATTGCGATCGAAATCGAGGCGGCGCTTGCCTTCGGCACCGGGCATCATGGCTCGACTCGCGGCTGCCTCATTATGCTCAACTTCGTGGCCCGCAAGCGCCGGCCGCGCGCCATGCTCGATCTCGGCACGGGCTCAGGCCTCCTTGCCATCGCCGCCGCAAAACTTTTTAAACGCGACGTATATGCTGGAGATATCGACCCCATTTGCGTGAATGCGGCACGCGCCAATGCAAAACGCAATTGCGTGGGGCGCTATGTGCATCCGGTCCTCGCGAAGGGCGCCGCGCATCCCTTGCTGCGGCAAGGCGCACCCTACGATTTGGTCATCGCCAATATCCTTGCCCGGCCGCTGCAAGAACTCGCGCCCGGGATTGCAAGACTAACCAAGCCCGGCGCGGAAATAATCCTCTCGGGCCTCATCACGCGCGATGTCCAAGGCGTCATCGCCGCCTACCGTGTGCAGGACATTTTCCTGGTCCGGCGAATCGAGGCCGGCGGCTGGGCGACATTGCTCATGCAGCGCGGTTAAAGATCGCGCAAAAGGGGCAGAGTCTTGACCCGCGCGAAGGTCAGGCGCAGACGCGCGATCGCGAGGCTTTGCAGTCCGGCGACATCCAAGCCCAGCACGACGAAAGCATAGACGGCGGCGCCAGCCGCAACTTGTAAAGCAAGCGTTGCAAGGCCGGGATCCTGCTCGCGCAGGGGCAGGACAAGAGCCGACATCACGGCATTGCCGAAAACGATGACGGCAAAATCGCGCATACGCGGCCAGCACCGCCAGGCCCGGCTTGCAAAACCAATGAGGACAGCGAGCGCGAGCAGCATCGCGCCAGACTGCGCAATGGCAAGGCGTGCGGCGCCGCTATCCCGCGGCAACATAAGGAGCAGGAGCGGATCGGCGGCGCAAGCCGCGAGGGCCGCCACGATCAAGGGTCCGGTTTTTTTCTCAATCTGGAAGATCGGACTGATCCCATATTGAATAATGGCCACGCAGAAGAGTCCGGTCATCATCAAAGGCAAAAGGGCATCGAAATGGCCCGTAAAAGCCTCCGGTACAACCAAGTGCTCGATTGAAGGCAAAGTGAGCCAAAGGCCCGTGCAGGCCGGCAAGACCGTGCCAATGACGATGGTCAAATTGCGGCCGATTTGACGCCGGGCCTGCGCCGGACCCCGCAATTCATGTATCGCGACCGCGAGCTGAAACAGAATAATATCGAGGGTTGAGCCAATCGCCTGGATCGCTTTGATTCCGAAATCATAGGCAAGAGAGAATTGTCCTGTCTCGGAAAAACCTTCAACAATGGCAAGGATCGACCGATTGGCGAGCGGAATTGCAAGGTAAAGCAGATTGGCGCCAACAATGGGCAGGCTGTAGGTCATGAGCGAGCGGGCGATGGAAAATCGCGCGAGGCGGGGATTTGATGCCGGGTCATGCAATGCCGCCCGCGCGGTAATAACCGAAGCGCCGAGGCTGAGGATCGTGCCGACGAGGACGATCGTGGCCGAACCGAAGAGAAAGGCCCCAAAGCCCATGAGAGCGAGAGCCGCCATATTTTTGACGAGCAGAATCCTGGTAAAAAGACGGTCGTCAAAGCGGGCACGTACCAGCGCCGTGTGATAGTCGAAAACCCCATTGGCGAGGCCGGCGCCCAACGCCAATGCGATCAAACCATATGATAAAGGGAACTTGATTCCGCTAAGCAAAAGAAGGCTTGACCCGGCAGCGAGGCTCAAAGTGATTATGGCAAAGCCGAAATCGAGGGTCGCCCGGACGGCTGGTTCTTCGCTCCTTATCCGCTCGGAATAGAACCGCGTGGCGCCGAGCCGGATCCAATCGAAAAAGCCGGTCTGCACGAAAATCGCGGTCGCATAGGCAAGGGCAAACCGGCCATATTCCTCTGGCCCGAGAAACTTCGCGACGATGAGCCCGATCACGAAGCTGAACAGGATGTTACAAAAAGAGACGAGGAAAACCGTCATCGCAAGAATGCACCTGGACTATGCGAAGCTGCGCCGGTTGATGCCCATGCCGGAAGCTGATCGCTACGGAAAAGCATGGCGGTGGCAGCTCCGAGCGCCGCAGTGGGGTTAACGATTACCGCCATGAATAATTCCTGAGGAGGTTCTGAACCATTGGCATTCCATCTTATAGTGGGTCACGTTAATTTTATGAAACTGCGGCAAGCCAGCCGCGGTTCCAGGAGCCACGGCGCTTTTACCGTATCCCGGAATGGGCTAGAAGGGCGCATGACGCACGGTGTCACACTCCCGGCTGCCGCACTTGCTGGCCTCCTATCGTTCTTGAGTCCCTGTGTGCTGCCGCTGGTTCCACCCTATCTTACCTTCATTGCCGGAACGACGATTGAGGAGGCCGCAATCCACAAGGAGGTTCGCGCGCGGCGGGCCATCCTCCTTGCCGCGGTACTGTTCGTCTTAGGTTTTTCCACTGTTTTTGTGGGCCTCGGCGCAACAGCCTCGAGTTTCGGTCAGCTTTTGCACCAATATTCGTGGCAGCTTTCGGTGCTTGCCGGAATAGCCATCATCGCGATGGGATTGCATTTCCTGGGCGCGTTCCGCTTTGCGCTTCTTTATCGCGAGGCCCGGGTTACTGTGCAACGGCCCGCCGGACTCTGGGGCTCCTATATCATGGGGCTAGCCTTTGGCTTCGGCTGGACGCCATGCATCGGTCCAATTCTCGCCGCGATCCTCGCGGTTGCCGCTTCGCAGGAGACAATCGGTAACGGCATTGTGCTGCTCACTTTCTATTCGGCGGGGCTCGGCGTGCCGTTTTTGCTGGCCGCGCTCGCCTTTGAGCCCTTTGTGCGTATCACCAAGCGGTTCCGTCCCTACTTCAGTGCAATCGAGCGAGTCATTGGCGTGTTGCTCGTGGCCACAGGAATAGGCTTTTTGACCGGCTCGATTCAGGATGTATCGGCCTGGCTGCTGCAAAGTTTTCCCGCGCTTGCGAATTTGGGCTAGCTGCATTGGCGTGCAGTCTTTTGCCGATTCTTTGATTGCCGCTTCCGCTGCCGGGCCAGGGCCAAGTTTGCAGAAGGATATACGGAGATATGTTAGGCGTGCCAGCCGAAGGCCCTGACAATGCTATATTTCGCGAGGCACTGAGCCGCATCGCCGCGTCCGTTCATATCGTCACGACGGACGGCCCGGCCGGTCTTGCCGGCATAACCGCGACCGCCGTTGCATCGATCACGCTCGAGCCGCCAATGATGCTGTTTTGCATCAACAAAACGTCGCCCTCGGCGGTGCGGATGAGGGAAAATGGCGTCTTCTGTGTCAACACCCTCGCTGCCCTGCATGAGCCGCTGGCGGATATATTTGCTGGCCGCACAGGTCATCGTTTCAATCAGCGCTTTACGAATGGCAAATGGACAAAGCTCGTGACGGGTTGCCCCGTATTACGGGGCGCCGCCGCCGTTTTCGACTGCCGGCTTGTCGAGGCAAAAGAGGTCATGACGCATTTCATTATGATCGGCGCGGTCGAAGCGGTGGACTTTGGCTCGGAAGGCGTCGGCCTTACCTATGCCCGGCGCAAATATGGAACGATATGAGGGCGCCTGAACAGCACCTCAGCGGGTTTGCCTGCGTGCCGGCTTCTTAAATTCCTTCGAGACTTTTCTTGTGGCCGCCGTTTTCATCGGGGCCTGTTTGACTGCGACTTTCTTTCCGGCGGGTTTCTTCGCCGGCCTTGGTCTCGCGGCCGTCTTTTTCGCCGCAGCTTTTTTCACGGCTGCCTTTGTGCCAGGCGTTTTTGAGCCTGCCGCTTTTTTTGCCGTCTTCCTGCCACGCAATTTTGCTCTGGTTCGAACGGATTTTGGAGCGGTCAAAAAATCCAGAACAGCCTTATTGAAATTTGCCTCATCCTCGATGCTCGACAAATGAGGCGCTTCGAGCGTCACGAGCTTTGCGACCTTAATCGCGCTTGCGACCAGGGCGCCCATGCTTGGCGGCGTCGACAAGTCATGCCGCCCGGCGATCACCAGCACTTCATTCGTGATACCGCGGATGGCCTCGCGCAAATCCATGTCACGCAGGGCGGCGCAGGCCGCCGCATAGCCTTGCACCCGCGTCGCGCGCACCATGGCCAGCACGCGCTCGACTTTCTGCGGCTTGGTGTCGCGGAAATTTTGGGTAAACCATCGCTCGGCCGCCGCTTCCGCAGTTTTCTCCATTCCAAGAACCCGCGCGACCTGAATACGGCTGTTGCATATGTCCGGTGGAAGCTGGGCCGCGGTACCGGCAAGCACCGCCCGGCCGATCCGGCCTGGCGCATGGACGAGGAGCCAAAGCCCAACCATGCTGCCCATCGAAAGACCGAGCCAATGAAATTTCCCGATGCCAAGAGCGTCCGCAATTGCGAGCGCGTCCTGGCCGAGTTGCTCGATCGCGTAAGGGCCGTGGCCAGCCGTGGTTTTGCCGTGGCCGCGCGAATCATACCGCACGATCCGGAAATGTTCGCGCAAAGCGGGAGCCTGAGGATCCCAGAAATGAAGATTGGTGCCGAGCGGATTGGAGAGCATCAATACCGGTTTGCGCTCGCTGCCTTCGACGAGAACACGAAACTCTGCGCCGTCAATCGTGATAGCGGTCATCCGCCAGGCCCCTTACGCTGATTTAATAGTTTGCGTGATCGAGCGAGCTGCAGGCGTTTGGCGCTAAAGTACTTGGTCTTATTGCACTGCAAGAGCGGCAACACGGCGCCAGGCAAGAGGTTACTGAAGAACAAAAGCGCAGCTCTACCATTAAATTTGAACGTGTGGAATGGG